>JBKJUH010000259.1:0-5361 GCA_046590075.1 Agitococcus sp. | reverse complement strand
GGCAGGTGGCGGTGAGCGACAAGCCGTACGTTTTGGCCATCCCTCAGGCACATTACGTGTGGGTGCCGAAGCTCAGCAAGTTAACGGTGAATGGACAGTAACTAAAGCCATTATGAGTCGTAGTGCGCGTATTTTAATGGAAGGTTGGGCGCGAGTGCCTGCGGACTTTAACGAAGTAGTGTGATTTTGGCTCGGTCTTATCGTCAAAAGAAGCGTACGGTAAGTGCGCTTCTTTTTGTCCGTTTAGCTTAAACATTGAACCATTTGTCGCCTATTACAAAAATACGACTGTCTGACAAGCCTTCACCTTTGGCAAATACAATAAAAAGCGGCATAATCAAGCTAATCTAAAATCACCCTGCTTAGTAAAATGGATGTAAATTTACTAGGCTATACAACAATAACAGGGCGCAAGTATGAAACTCCCTACCATAACTCACATTGCTCTTGCCATTTCCTTCGCGTTTGCGCCTCAAGTGCAAGCCCTAGAAATGCTTGATGATGAGTCTTTAGGTCAGTCAACAGGCGCAGGTGTCGCCCTATTGCCAGAAAATTTTAAAATTGTCTTTGATGATACTGCCTATATAAGAACATTGCCCTCAACAACCGCACCTATTTTTGGCAAAAAAGCAGAGTTGGTTTGGTATGGTTTAGCACTCGCGGGTGATGATGGCAATGTGAGTGATAGAGTGGGCAATGCAATTACCTCATGGGGAACAGCAGATAATCCTTGGGTGCTTAAAGCAGAAACATTAAGTCGGATTAACTACAGTGGGGTAACAACAGGCTTACCTATGTTGAGCCTTTACGCGCCCGAATATGCGTTAAATGAAGGTGGTCTTAAATACGGTTTTTGGTCAGATTTAGTCGTTCGTGATAGTGCCAATGCCTTTGTTTCTCGCTTTCAGTCGCAGTCAATATGGAATAACGTTACCTTAAATGGTAGTCGATTTTCGATTTTTCAAAGCTCAGTTGACTACACTACATCCGCACATACTACTGTAGCGGGCACAACCAATGGTTCTTTTGGGGTGGCTTGGCTAAACCGTATTAACAGTGCACCAACAGGGGTTTTTAGATTCTCTGTTGCTGAGTCGTCTCAGCCTTGTATATCTGACCCCACCGATTGTTCAAGATCAACCAGCAGTACCGTGTCTACTGCGGCTCCTACCTTTAATAATGTCGAAGGCATGTACGCAAACGATTTTGACATTAATATGATTGTCGGTAATTTGCATTATCAGCCCTTGATTATGGGTTCTACGGGCGATGGTTCGCAAAACTTTCAAGTGGAGTTGGTGCGTATCCCCAATACGCCAAGTGTTTATAATGAGTTTTATCGTGATTATAGCGATGCGTCACAAGCATATAAAATGTGTACAAATACCACGCTTGATTGTTCTAGGGCGACACATAGTGAGTTAAGTATTGGTAAGGTGGAGTTCAAGAGTCCTACGGGTACCACGGTGGACTTAGGTAGTGCTAAGTTTGATGGATTGATGATTCAGCATTTAAAAATAAGAACATTAGGACTCTGAGCGATGAAAAAAATAATCTTGGCGGTGTTGATTTCTGCGAGTATTGGGTCGGCCTATGCAGAGTTGCAGACAATTACTAATGAAGAAATGGCTGTGGAAACGGGTCAGGCAGGTGTAGCAATAAGCTTGGATATGCGCCTAAATGCGGACGCTGCAGGTAATAGCTTGTGTGGTACGGTGGCTTTGCCTATTGGTGAATGTCGTATAGCGATTGGTATTAATAATAGAGGTAGACCGAATATTGACCAAGAATGGTTGGTATTTAAAGGCGTGTTTGGTCGAGTTTACGTGCCTTACCTCTCATTAGATGCGGATACTGTTACCTATACCAGTGATGTTGACGGCAGTAGCCAAACGATTGCCGCGGGTAAGTTTGGTTTTGGTGGTCCCGCTAATAAGATTCAAATTAACCATTTAACCATTAGTAATATCGCTATGCATTACGATACGGGTGCAGTCAGGGGTTATAACGTGGTGGGTGAAGATGGTTTTTTAGGCTTGGAAATAAATGGTAATGTTGAGATGAGTGGTACCCTAAAAATATTCCCCTGTACCAGTAATCATCCTCGTTGTTAAACAAAAGGCGATATAAAAATGACAATAATGCGCGTATTTTTACTGTTAAGTTGCTTTTTGGCGAGCCATGTTTGGGCGTTAGAAGAGTTGACAGAAGATGGTATGAGTCAGGTTGTGGGGCAGGCATCTCTTTTTACCACGGACTACATTGCGCCTGGTGGTAGTAATCCTAATGCGAATGTTGGCTTTTATCGCTTAGGCTTAGAAGCTGAAGTTTCGCTTAATGCCAATGTTCGCAGTATGAAGTTAGGCTGTGATGTAAGTGATATTTGCGATATTAATTTTAATAATGTGCGTTTGACGGGATTGGGGGGAAGTTCAGCATCTGACTCTGGGCCAGTAACGGATTTTGTGCTAACCCGTCCATTTTTTGAATTTGCCATTCGCAATCCAGATACGGCAGCCACACGCGAATTGCTGGGTATTCGTTTTGGTGCGGCACAGGCTCTTGGTCGCATGTCGATTGGTGAAAATCCTAACCCTGCAGATAATACAGATGACACGGGTATTACCAGTTTTAGTGGTGATATGAATGCGCAGATTATTAATGCACAAATGACCAATATTTGTGCAAAAGTGTTTGGTTTTTGTATGAGTGCGACGGCAACCTTAGATGATTACGATTATGCAGCTAAGCATGGCGGTATGCCGTTGATTTTCCATCGTTCTCAAGTGAATGGCTGTGGTAGTACGGATTTTCCTGCAGCGGTTAATTGTATGTTTTTTGATGGCTTAGTAGCAAATGCAAGTTTGTTTGGCTTAGTGCTAGATTCGCGTTTAACAGAAGATTTAAAGTATATCCATGATTTGGGTGTTGAAGATGGCACTGGCAATCCTGTTGCTGATTTGTCCATGTCCTTGCAAAAGGAAGCAATTACATGGCAGAAAATTAGTACTAACAGTTTTACCAATGTCGTGGCTGCTCAAAAAGGTTGGTGGCTTTCTGTACCTAACGTCGTGGTGCGTGATTTAGTCATTACCGACTATATTGAAGTGGATGGTTTTGGTGCTTTATTTGGTCAAACGGTCGTGTTGCAAAATGTCGATTTAGGGCAGTTACCTGCTGACAATTGCTATGGTTCGTTAACTTTTTGCTAATTAGGAAGTTGAAGCGTGAAAATAACAACAAAACGTTCTTTGTTAGCAGCGAGTATAACCTTACTCAGCTCGCCACTCTATGCCTTGGAGTTGTTGGCGGATGATGTGTTGAGTGAGGTAACGGCTCAAGATGGCATTAGTCTGCACTCTGTCGCCTCTTCCATCACCATGGAAAGGTTGTATTGGCAAGACGATGGCAAAGAATTGCAAATGCGTAATATTACGCTGTCGAACTGGGACTCAACCACAGAGTTGGATTTTGGTGCTAACAGTGATTTGGCCAGCGCGACACCAGCGTTGTCAATTAGCACTGTTATCAAGCCATTTTTATTAACAGTAGGCTCGATTGGTGTTTGTGATGCAGGTGTAACAACGTGCACAACAACGTTTGGCGAGTTTGCCTTAGAAACAACAACGGACTCTAGTTTTTCATTCTTTAATACCAATGGTTTTTTTGACGGCAGTAGCTCAAACGGCCGTTTTCGTTTTAATGTCAGCAAAGCCAATGTCTATTTTGCTCAAACCTTTGGTGGGGTGCGTAATTTAGGCATATTAAAAGACTTAACCATGAACGGTTCTGTGAATGGTAAATTTACCATTGATGCCACTGAGGGGCTGCGCACTCAAGGTACCTTGAGCTTTAATAAAAATAATGCCACTCACACGCATGGGTTGCAATTCGATATTGCCCATAAAGCTAATCAAGCGGCAGGGTTTACGACAACAGGTTCAAACACCATCGCGCGTTTTGGTATTTCGGGCAATATCTTAAACTATGACGCAAGAATGAAAGCGGATAACTCACTTGCAACGGGTGTTGCTAACACGCAAGGCATTAAATTAAATATATCAGGTGTGCTAGATAAAAATAACTTTCAAATGGAAGTAGGCAATCCTTCCACCTATTCCGTTATTTTTAAAGATTGGGTAGATTTTGCTGATGGTGCTGCGGTGGTGCCGAGTAGTCCTGACTTTACCTTTGGTGATATCTATATTAATACCATTGCCGCTACAGGTACTTTGCCCAACTTTACCACAGGCTTTGGCGCAGGTTTCGGTCAGATAACAGCAGCAGGTGATGCAATAGGCTTGGCTGTTCGTGGTTTAAATTTTCAGGCCTATCCTAAAACCTTGGTTTTTCAAGACAATACGACATTCGTGCAAACCACACAAAACTGGTCGCTTATTTCAGCTTTGCATAATTTAGATGCTAATGCCTTATTTTACCCTGGTGGGCATCCTTCTTTAGGTGTGGCTGCACGCCGTGGTATAGGTTTTGACCTGACTATGGCAACAACGGGGCGTAATGCAGCGGGTACGGAAGGTACACATATTTTAGTGGCTGACCCAGATACGGGTACTTATTTTGGTTTTCGTAATCTAGACGCTCAAGTACAACTTAATCAAAGTCAGTTTTATATCACTGACTTTGCCACAGACGGTATTAATGGCTTTAAGGTGACTTCGGAAAATATGAAGTTTGACTTGTCTGGCGAATTGGCGGTGGGTTCATTGCCTAATGGTTCCACTGTAACCACCATTCGTAATGATGATGAGTTGTTTGGTGTGCGTATTCGTGCGGAAGGCAAGTTAAATTTAGCCGTTGCAGCGCCACCAGAAGGTGGTTATGTACCTGTTCTCACCATTCCTATTCTTAATATTTTGGTGGGCTTAGGTGTGAGTGGTACCTTTACCCTAACAGACCCCGACTCAACATGGCATAGTGCATCGCTAGCGCAATCCGTTTTGCCTGATCCACAAGGTTTACGCAACAGTGTCGTGTTTACCGAACCCTCCGATGGCACAGAACTTCAGTTTGCCGACTTGAGTGGCACTCTTACCATTAGACAGGAACATATTAAGAGAAATGAATTTACTGACCGCCCCGCAATTCTAGGTGGACAGGCCATTGATGACTTTAGCGATGTAAGCCGTGTAGAGGCAGGCAATAATGTTGCAACATTTGGTATCGCTTTACAGTTTGGTAATGGTACCACAGCTGCCACTGATGTATTTCGAGTAGGCGATGTTGTCTTAGGTTTTGAAAATGATGCCAATCCATTAACGCCTATTCCTGAAGCTAACAGATTCCGACTGGGTGAAATTGTCTTTACAGGTGGCAGACTTTATACCGAAGTTAGCATTAAGC
>JBKJUH010000107.1:0-11176 GCA_046590075.1 Agitococcus sp. | reverse complement strand
CACCTTGCTTATTGCAGTGACGGTGTTAACTAGCTCTGAGCGTAGTGATTTAGCAGACATAGGCCTAGATGTTGAACCTATAACGCAAGTTCAGCGTCTAGCGCAGTTAACGCAGGTTTGTGGATTGCATGGTGTGGTTTGTTCGGCTCAAGAAGCAACTGTTTTACGTTCAGCATATCCACAACCCTTTGTCTTAGTAACACCTGGTATACGCCCAACGGGTAGTGCCAGCGATGACCAACGTCGTATAATGACACCACAGCAAGCGGTTAATGCAGGTGTCGATTATATGGTCATCGGTCGGCCAATTACCCAAGCCGCTAATCCGATTGCTGCTTTAGAGATGATTTTGGCTGGACTCTCATCTTGATGATTAATATTAATATAACCGACAGTAGTCGTTTTGCCGATTGGGTGTTTTGACCGTATTTGACCTGATTTACATCATTGATTAATGCGTCGAGTAAAAGTGGTGTAAATTAATGACTGTAAATAGTAGATGGCTATACATTACTTTGGCTAAAAATGGCAAAAACTTCACGCGCATTTCACAAAAGTACATCGCACTCATTGCCATCACACGCTACAATGGCGCAACTTTTCTAACTTGTAACAAGTTATGACGCGCCTGAATCCCCCTCAAAAACCCGCTCAAGGTTTTATTGTCACCCTTATTGTTTTATTAATGATGCTCGGTCTATTGTTTGCCGTTGGTTTAGGTGTTTACGCTTTATCCCTTGATGGCACAGTGCGCGAAAAATTTGAAGGTAAACGCTGGGCTATCCCCGCCAAAGTCTATAGCCGACCCTTAGAGCTTTATACAGGCGCAGCCGTTAGCAAAAATGATGTGTTAGCCGAATTAAAGTTATTACATTATCGCCCACAAAGCACCTACGACAGCCCTGGTGTTTATAGCGAAAAAAACAATGAGTTATTTGTTTATACGCGTGGATTTGTCTTTAGTGACGACACCGAAAAATCACAACTACTAAAACTGCAATTTCAAGGTAATGTCTTAACCGATTTAGCCAGCACTCAACCCAATAATAAAGGTATTGTCCGTTTAGAACCCTTAGTCATAGGTGGGATTTATCCTAAACAAAACGAAGACCGTGTGTTAATGCAGTTAAAAGAGTCACCTAAATATTTAGAAGAGGCGTTATTAGCCACCGAAGATAAAAACTTTTATCATCATTTTGGCGTATCGATTCGTGGCACCTTACGTGCGATTTTTGTCAATATTACTAGCGGTAAAGTGCAACAAGGTGGTAGTACCTTAACGCAACAATTAGTCAAAAACTTTTATTTAACCGACGAACGCTCACTAAAGCGTAAAGTGAACGAAGCGTTAATGGCGATGTTGTTAGAGTGGCATTACGATAAAAAAGAGATTTTAGAAACCTATCTCAACGAAGTCAATATTGGCCAAAATGGTAATCGTTCCATTAATGGTTTTGGTTTGGCGGCACAGTTTTATTTTGGTCAACCCGTGAGCGAATTATCATTACATCAAGTATCCCTATTAGTTGGTTTAGTCAAAGGCCCTTCATTTTATAATCCTTGGCGTAATCCAGAGCGCGCATTAGCACGACGTAATACCGTGTTAGAAAATTTATTCCATGATGGCCATATTAGCCAAGCACAATTTGACAAAGCCAAAGCCAAGCCTTTAGGCATTTTGAAAACACCAACGGCGGGTTTAAGTGTCTATCCTGCCTTTTTAGACGTAGTTCGTCGGCAATTAAAACAGGAATATAAAGAGGATGATTTAAGTTCCTCAGGTTTGCGTATTTTTACCACTTTAGACCCACGCGTACAAAATTCTGCGCAAGTCTCCTTTGATAATCATGTCAACCAATTAAAGGCGCGTAACGGTAAGCGTTTGGCCAATTTACAAGGTTCGGTAGTGGTGGCGAATCCTGAAAATGGCGAGTTGTTAGCGGTGATTGGTGGTTATGGTAATTTTACGGGGTTTAATCGTGCTTTAGATGCCTCACGGCAAGTCGGCTCTTTATTAAAACCTGCGGTGTATTTAACGGCCTTAGCAACGGGACAATACAGTTTGTTATCGCCACTAGATGACAGTGCTGTGCAAGTGGCGAGTCAAGGGGGTGATGTTTGGGCACCTGAAAATTACGACCATCAAGATCATGGTTTAGTGCCATTATATGACGCGTTATCGCATTCGTATAATCAAGCGACGATTCGTTTAGGCATGACGATTGGTGTACCTGCAGTCATTGATACCTTAAAACAATTAGGTGTTACTCAAAATATGCCGAATTATCCGTCGTTATTATTAGGCACAGTTAATATGTCGCCGATGGAAGTACTGCGCTTATACCAACCCTTTGCGACCACAGGCTTTCAAACGTCACCGCGATCTATTCGTGAAGTAGTAGATGCCAAAGGCAATCGCCTGACTCGTTATGGTTTAGAAGTTAAACAAGTGTATGACCCGTCGGCGTTATATTTAGTTAACTACGCCATGCAACAAACCATGCGTAGTGGCACAGGTGCAGCCGCATATACACGTTTACCCCAAGATTTAGTCATGGCAGGCAAAACAGGCACCACCAATGATATGCGCGATGCGTGGTTTGCAGGTTATACAGGTAATTATTTAGCTGTTGTTTGGTTAGGCAATGATGACAATAAAGCCACAGGTTTGTCGGGCGCGACAGGTGCATTACCTATATGGGTTGATTTAATGACTAAGCTTAAGCCAACATCATTACAGCCTGTTCAACCCGATAACGTGCAATGGCAATGGATTGATAAAATGTCGGGGCAATTAAGTGCAGAAGGTTGCGACGGTGCGTTATATGTACCCTATTTAACCAGTGCTATTCCTGTAGATAAAGTGTCTTGTGCCAGTGAAAAAGACTTGTTAAATGATCCCATTAATACCATTGTCAATGGCGTGGTCGATAAAGTTTTAGATTTGTTTCGATAGGACGAAATTATGCGTATTGTTGCGGTGTTAGTCACGACCAGCACGTTGTTAATATCAGGTTGTCAAAATTTACCTAATTACAGTTGGCCGAGTAGTCAAGCAGTCAAGCATCCTCAAACATCGCCTAAGTTTGGTGGCGTTAAAGCTGCGCCACCCGTCGTCAATGAGCCAATGGATAGTCGATTTCCTGACGATTCTGTTATTGTTGCGCCCATATTTACGCCTGTTAAACCGTCACCGCCTGTGGTTGTTCAACCCGCTAAACAGTTGGCCGATGGCCGTGATATGCCTGCGGTACAAAATTTATTGGCCAGTGCCCAAGCCAGTTTACAGCAAGGTAAACCCGAAGATGCCGCTAGTAGTTTAGAGCGCGCCCAGCGTTTAGCACCGCAATCGGCGGCTGTTTATCAAAAGCTAGCGGAAGTGCGTTTACAACAAGGGCGCATGGTAGAGGCAGAACAGTTGGCGCGTAAAGGCATGGCGTACGCCCGTAATAACAGCCAACAAGCGGCGTTATGGCGTTTGGTGGCTATAGCGGCCGACCGTCAAGGCAAAAGAGAAGCGGCAGATAAAGCACGCGAAAAAGTAATGATGTTAGAAGCGGCTGGGGATAGGGGATGATAGGTTCATGTCCTTAAGTTTTTCCATTAAGCGTCACCAACAATCCTTGCAACTGTTGCCGTAAAGCACTAATGGCATCTGACGATATGCCCAATTGACAGCTCAAGGTATGAGGAATGTGTTCGGCGCGCTGACGTAAATCTATGCCTGCTTGGGTCAAAGAAATCATCACTCGTCGCTCATCTTCTTGCGAACGCACGCGTTGTAATAAGCCAGATTTTTCCAGCCGTTTTAATAGAGGAGTAATTGTGCCACTATCGAGTTGCAAGCGTAAGCAAATTTCGCCCACCATCATTTCTGCGGGCTGTTCCCACAACACCAATAACACCAAATATTGCGGATACGTCACCCCTAACTCATCAAGCAAGGGGCGATATAAGCGATTGATTAAGTGTGAGGCCGCATAAATCGGAAAACATAATTGCTGGTCTAAAGACAGTGCGTTCTCACTCATAACATCTCATCAATGGGTAGTAACAGTAAAAGCAACGTCAATATTACCGCGAATAGCATTGGAATAGGGACAAATGACATGGGCAGTCTGTACCAATACGTCCGCAACTTCTTGAGTTACATTGGCTAAAGTTACATTCATGCTGACCGAAAGCTGAAATCCACCTTCAGGGCGTGCGCCAATTCCTACTTCAGCCGTCACTTCCACGTCGGCATCTTTGAGTGCAATTTTTTTGTCACGGGCAACAAAAATAATAGCATTACCAAAACACGCGGCATAACCCGCCGCAAAAAGTTGCTCTGGATTGGTAGCGTTACCTTTGCCGCCCAATGCTTGTGGTAAAGCTAATTGTGCCGAAAACAAACCATCTTCCGTACGAACAGTACCCGCACGACCACCAACCGCAATCGCTTTTGTTGTGTAAATAGCATTCATCATCAAAACTCCAAAGATATTAAAGATATTAATTTTGCGCAAATATATTGTATGCAATATAAAATTAAGTTGCAAGAGATTGTTCTATCGCTGTTGAATTGTTATGACTCTGACCTCACTAATAGGCTAATAACCCTCTAATCTATCTATTTCGCTGCTAGAGCCAATACTAATGGAATTTTTTGAACGACACGAAGGTGGCGAACGTGCCATTTTAGTCCATTTAGAATTAAGACAATATTCACAAGATGAAGATTTAAATGAGTTTAAATTATTAGCTACCTCTGCAGGAGCTGAAATTTTAGGCATTGTTACAGGTAGTCGGCAAAAACCTGATGCTAAATTGTATGCAGGTAAAGGCAAAGTCCAAGAAATTGCCGACTTAGTGAAAGCCACTCAAGCCGATTTAGTGTTGTTTAATCATGCCTTAAGCCCAGCCCAAGAGCGTAATTTAGAAACAGCTTTAGAGTGTCGGGTGCTAGATAGGACGGGCTTAATTCTGGATATTTTTGCCCAGCGTGCGCGTACGTTTGAAGGTAATTTACAGGTTGAACTGGCGCAGCTTAAACATTTGAGTTCGCGGTTGGTTCGCGGATGGACGCACTTAGAGCGGCAAAAGGGCGGTATTGGCCTGCGTGGGCCTGGCGAAACGCAGTTGGAAACTGACCGTCGTTTATTAAAAAATCGCGTGGTGATGTTAACGGAAAAATTAGATAAAGTTCGGCAAACACGTCAACAAGGGCGTGCTGCACGGCAAAAAGCATCTATTCCTACTATTTCTTTAGTCGGTTATACCAATGCAGGAAAGTCTACGTTATTCAATCGCTTAACTGAATCAGATGTCTACGCGGCTGACCAATTATTCGCCACTTTAGACCCCACTTTACGGCGTGTCGATATTGATAGTATTGGCACAGTCGTTTTGGCAGATACGGTGGGTTTTATTCGCCATCTTCCTCATCAATTGGTGAAAGCCTTTAGAGCAACCTTAGAAGAAACCTTAGAAGCCGATTTGTTATTACACGTTGTCGATACCGTCAGTGCTGAACGGGCGACACAAATTGAAGCAGTTAACGAAGTGTTAGCTGAAATTGGTAATAAAACACCCATTTTAATGGTCTATAACAAAATTGATTGTTTAGAAACCCACGAACCGCGTTTAGTGCTAAATGATGAAGGTATGCCTGCCGAAGTGTGGTTATCTGCGCGCGACGGCATGGGCATGGCTGAGTTAAAAACGGCGTTAACCCAAATATTAGTCGGGGAGATTCGCACTTTTCACCTGCAATTACAGCCGCAATATGCCAAACTTCGTGCCCAATTATTTGCTCTAAATGCCGTTAAGGATGAAGTCATTCAAGAGGATGGTGTTATTGCCTTGACTGTGCGTTTATCCGAAGAGGAATTAGCGACTGTATTAAGGCGAGTTCAACTACAAGCGCAAGATGTGGGTATTCAATTAACCCCCCAACATCCTGAATGGTAAGCCCTCATTAGCAAGCTAAAGGTAAAAATCTATGGCGTGGAATCAGCCAAATAATGGCCAAAATAACAGTAATGGTGGCGGTAATCCTCCGCCACCGTCGGGTAATGGCCAACGTCCTCCGAATAACGGCCAACGTCCGCCCGACATTGACGAAGTGCTAAAAAAAATCAATCAAAATTTTGATCGTTGGTTTGGTGGCAATAATGGCAATTCAGACACGACGGCACTGAAAATTGCAATTGCGGTGATTGTTGCTTTAACTATCATGGCAGGGTTTTATCGTGTTGAACAAGCTGAAGAAGCGGTGGTATTACGTTTTGGCAAATACAACAGCACACAAACCGCAGGTTTGCGCTGGGCAATGCCTTTAGTCGATGAAGTGAAAAAAGTAAACATTCAACGGATTGAGCAAATTCCACTCAATGCTCGTATGATTACCGAAGATACTAACATTGTTGAAATTAGCTTAACCGTTCAATATCGCATTTTAGAACCTGTTAATTACTTGTTAAAGGTTAATGACCCCGAAGCGAGTCTGTTACACGCCACCGAAAGCGCGTTGCGTCATGTTGTCGGTGGTTCAAAAATGAATCATATTCTCAATGAAGGCCGTTCGACTTTAGCGCGCGATATTCAACCGCGCTTACAAGAGTATTTAAACACCTACAAAACGGGGATTCAAATTACCGGCATTAACATTTTAGAAGCCTTGCCGCCTAAAGAAGTAAAAGCAGCGTTTGATGATGTCATTCGTGCGAAAGAAGATAAAGAGCGGCTGCAAAATCAAGCGCAAACCTATGCTAATGGTATTGTTCCCGAAGCGCGTGGCCAAGCTGCCCGTTTATTAGCCGAAGCCAATGGTTATAAATTAGAAGTAGTGGATAGAGCTAAAGGGGATGCGGCGCGTTTCGACCAACTGGTGGTTGAGTATAAAAAATCACCGCAAGTGATTCGTCAGCGCTTGTATTTAGAAACGATGGAGTCGGTATTAGCCAAGACTAACAAAGTCATAATTGAGCCAACGGGTAATAATATGTTGTATCTTCCTTTGGATAAAATGATGGGCGCGTCGAGTCCTGCGGCTATTTCTTCTTCTGCGACAGAGCCGACAGCAGCGGCTAAACCGAGTATTCGCCAAGGTCGTGGGGAGGGGCGTTAATCATGAATCCAAGAACCCTACAAGCATTAAGCCTGACGTTATTATTGTTAATGATATTGTCCAGTACCACTTATACCATTCGTGAAACTCAACGTGGCGTGTTGATTCAGTTTGGTGAAATTATTAATTCCGACTTAAAAGCAGGTTTAGGCTTCAAATTGCCGTTTATCCATGAGGTGCGTAAGTTTGATGCGCGTACTCAAGTTACCGACTCCGAACGTACCGAATATTTAACCCAAGAAAACAAGTTTTTGATTGTGGATTCTTATGTGTTATGGAAAGTGGCGGATGTCAAAAAATACTTTACTGTAACAAGCGGCGACCCATCAAAAGCAGAACTTTTATTATTAGCGCGTGTTAAAGATAGCTTAAAAAACAAGGTGTCAGAACGTACAGTTCATGAAGTGGTTGCAGGTCAACGCGACCAAATGATGGTGCAACTGACGCAAGAAGCTAATGTTATTGCTCGTAAAGAGTTTGGTATTCAAGTGGTGGATGTACGTGTTAAACGTGTGGATTTTCCTGAAACAATTTCTGAATCCATTTATAACCGTATGCGTACCGAGCGTGAGCGTGAAGCGCGTGAACATCGTTCACAAGGGAATGAGTTAGCGGAAACCATTCAAGCCAATGCTGACCGTGAGCAAAAAGTATTACTTGCTGATGCTTATCGTCAGGCAGAAACCTTACGTGGTGAGGGTGATGCAACCGCAGCGGCTATTGCAGGTGCATCGTTTAGCAAAGACGCGGAGTTTTATCGCTTTTATCGTTCGATGCAGGCGTATAAGCATAGCTTTAATAAACCTAATGACATCATGGTGTTAAAAGGGGATAGTGAGTTTTTACGTTATATGCGCCAGCCGAATAAGTAGTTATTGGTGGTGAGAAAGGCGCAATTTTTGCGCTTTTTTTATGGTGTAGCGATTGTTACCTTGAGGAAAAACTATGCCCTATCTCATCACTAAATACCTACTCACCGCAGCCGTCATTGTTCTTATTTCCGAAGTCGCCAAACGCAGCGACAAATTTGGCGCATTAATAGCGTCTTTGCCGTTAATTACCATCATCACGCTCATTTGGCTGCATGTAGACCAACAGCCGAGCACTAAAATTGCCAATCATGCGTATTATACCTTTTGGTATGTACTGCCAACCTTGCCGATGTTTTTCTTCTTTCCTAAGCTCTTAGCAAGATTCGGTTTTTGGCCAGCGTTAGCCATTTTTTCAGTGGCAACAATGATGATTTTTCTGTTTTTTGCCTTGATGATGAAACGTTTTGGCGTGGATTTACTGTAACTATGCAAGCAATTTTTATCTTGTTGGTTTTTCAATTAGCAGGCGAATTATGCGTGCAGTTTTTGCACGTTCCGCTGTCGGGAAGCATCATGGGCATGGTGTTGTTGTTTGTATTTTTATTGCTGCATGGTCGTGTGCCTGAAAGTTTGGCCTTTTTTAGTTCAAAGCTGTTGCAGCATCTGGCCTTATACTTTTTGCCTGTTTCAGTCGGCGTGGTGACGTTGTGGCCCTTACTAAAACAAGAAGGCTTGCAGATTATTGCAGTGATGGTGTTATCCACCTTAATCCCCTTAGTTGTTTGTGCGTGGCTACTCGATAAAATGTTACAGCGACACAGGGGCTAATGATGGAAAAACTCGTACATTCCCCGCTAATATGGCTAACCTTGACGTTAGTTGCTTATGAAGCAGGATTTTGGCTACATAAACGCTGCGGTGAGCCTGTGTTATTACCGCCCATGTTATGGTCATTAGTGATACTCATTGGCGTGGTGGTTGTCGGTAAGGTTGATTATCAAACCTATTTTCAGGGTAATGCCTTTATTCATTTTTTATTGGGAACTTCTACCGTCGCTTTAGCGGTACCGTTATATCAATCGTTACCACGCCTTAAAGCGGCTGTCGTGCCGTTGTCCGTCACTTTAATTATCGGCTCGTTATTGGGCGCAGGTGTTGCTTTGGCGTTGGCTTCAATGGCGCATTTGTCGCATGACAGTGTTTTAGCGTTTGCCACTCGCGCAGTGACAACACCAATGGCCTTAGGTATTGCTGAAAAAATTCATGCACCATTAGCACTGGCTTCTGCCATTGTCATTATTTCGGGTTTAATTGGTGCGATTGCGGCTGAGCCATTACTCAAGTTTGTCCGTCACGATATGGCCAAAGGTTTTGCTTTAGGATTAGCCGCTCATGGCGTAGGCACGGCACGAGCCTTGCAAATTAGTCCAACTGCGGGTGCATTTGCTGCTTTGGGTATGAGTTTGAATGGCGTGTTGACTGCTTTATGGCTACCAACGGTGATTCGTTGGTGGTTATCTTAGGGCGATGGTGCTACAATTGGGCAGCCGAGTTAATACTCGGTTTTTTTGTGTCCATCTAACGTCTAATAGAGTGAATTTAAGCATGGTTGTGCGTGCCGAAACGTGGTTATTGCCTGATGGCGTTCAAGACGTATTGCCACAAGATGCCCTGCGTTTAGAAACATTGCGTCGGCGTTTGCTTGATATGTTTGCGGTATGGGGTTATGAATTAGTCTTTACCCCGTTGATGGAGTATATAGAGTCATTACTGACTGGCTCAAGTAGCGATTTAGACTTAATGACCTTCAAAATTACCGACCAGTTGACAGGGCGGCTCATGGGCGTACGCGCCGACCTCACGCCACAAGTGGCACGTTTAGATGCCCATTGTTTGCCGCGTGAACATACCGCACGTTATTGTTATGCAGGTGCAGTATTAAATACCTTAGCTCAAGGTTTATCTACCAGTCGTTCTCCGATTCAAATTGGTGCGGAAATCTATGGTTATCAAGGTGTTGCTGCGGATATTGAAGTCATTCGTTTAATGTTGACGACCTTGACAGCCGCAGGCGCAAACGACATTCACTTAGACTTAGGCCACGTTACCGTATTTCGTGAATTAGCTAAAGCAGCTAATTTATCCGCCGATTTAGAAGCACAGTTATTTGATATTTATCAACGTAAAAGTATTCCCGAACTCAATGCTTTATTGCCACAACTGCCTCATGCACAGTGGTTTGCGGCATTAGGTCAGTTATCAGGCGAGACCTCCGTATTAGCACAAGCGACTTCGTTACTTGTCGATGTGCCACCCAGTGTCCATAAAGCACTCAATGATTTACAACAAGTCACGCAAGCTTTGCAAGGTTCACATCCACAAGTCACGGTATCCGTCGATTTAAGTGAGTTGCGCGGTTATCACTACCATACAGGTTTAGTGTTTGCCGCTTATACACCCCAGTCCGCGAGTGAACTGGCTAAAGGCGGACGTTATGATCATATTGGCGAGGCCTTTGGCCGCGCGCGTCCAGCAACAGGATTTAGTGCCGATTTGAAGTCACTGGTGGCGTTTTTTCAGTGCGCGGCAAGCACAGACAAAATTTTTGCGCCTGCCAATAACGATGCTGCATTAGCAAAAGTTGTGGCTCAGTTACGCACTGAAGGACGAACAGTGATTCAAGGTTTGGCAGGTGATGCCAGCACAACCACAGATTTTGGCTGTCAGCAGCAATTAGTATTAGGCCAACACGGTTGGCAAGTCACACAGATTTAGATTGAAAAATTTCTTATTGTCGGTAGTACCGATGTCGTTATATAGGGTTTTATGCAATGGGTAAGAATGTCGTTGTACTAGGTACACAATGGGGCGATGAAGGCAAAGGTAAAATCGTTGACTTGCTCACTGATAATGCCGCTGCGGTGGTTCGTTATCAAGGCGGCCATAATGCAGGCCACACCTTAGTTGTCGCAGGCGAAAAAACGGTATTACATCTCATTCCTTCAGGTATCTTGCGTCAAGGCGTATTGTGTTTAATTGGCAATGGTGTGGTATTAGCCCCCGATGCCTTGTTAAAAGAAATTAACAGCTTAACTGCTAAAGGCGTGCCTGTTCGTGAGCGTCTGCGTATTTCTCCTAATTGTCCACTCATTTTGCCGTATCACTGTGCTTTAGACCAAGCGCGTGAAAAAGCGCGCGGTGCAGCCGCCATTGGTACAACAGGTCGTGGTATTGGCCCAGCTTACGAAGACAA
>JBKJUH010000407.1:0-7698 GCA_046590075.1 Agitococcus sp. | reverse complement strand
TCGTCGTGGTTTGCGCGTCGGTGATTTGATTCGTGGTACAGGTTTTGCCGAAAAACTTAAAGATGTCATGGAATATCACAACTTCCAGTTAGAGCATTATTACAAAGTCGCACCTGTTGATTATCAACAAACGCTTGATAGTGCCTTAGCGTGGGGCGAACAGATTAAAGATTTGGTTGCCGATGTCTCGGCAATTCTGCATCAATTCCGCCGCGAAGGAAAAGATTTGATGTTTGAAGGCGCGCAAGGTTCATTATTAGATATTGACCACGGCACTTATCCTTTTGTTACCTCATCAAATACCACCGCAGGCGGCACTAGCACAGGTACAGGTTTTGGCCCTTTGTATTTGGATTATGTGTTAGGAATTACCAAAGCTTACACCACCCGTGTCGGTAGTGGCCCATTTCCGACGGAGTTACCGTATAACGCAGCCAAAGACGAAGGCGACCCCATTGGTAAACATCTAGGGGTTAATGGTCGTGAGTTTGGTGCAACAACAGGCCGTCAACGTCGTTGTGGTTGGTTTGATGCCGTTGTCTTGCGTCGTGCCGTCGAACTGAACTCCATTTCAGGTTTATGTTTAACCAAACTTGATGTTTTAGATGGTTTAACGTCGATTAAGTTATGTGTTGCTTACAAAGCACTCAAGCCCAATAGCATTGAATGTTTAAGTAACGATGCCGAATCATTTGCCCATGTTGAGCCTATTTACGAAGAAATGGCAGGCTGGGAAGGTTCAACGGTTGGTATTAAATCTTTAGAAGATTTGCCAGCTAACGCGCGTGCTTATATTAAACGCATTGAAGAAGTAGTCGGTTGCCCTGTTGATATTATTTCCACAGGCCCAGACCGCGACGAAACCATTGTCTTAAGGCATCCGTTTCATTAAGCGATTTTTTGTTTAAGCTAAGCCCCGTTAATTTTTTAACGGGGCTTTTTAATTGGGAATATAAAACTATTTGATGATTATTTCGACTAATATAAAATAAAGGCATATTAATAACTGAAGCGTCATTTTTATTAGGAAAACCCTCATGTTTGATAAAAAGATGCCAGAAGCATGGCGCGTATTAAGAATTCAAGCAGAAATTGTCGATGGCATAGAACATCTGATTAAAGTTCAATACGCCGTTAATATTTTTGGCAGTGCGAGATTAACTGTTGCCAGCCCCTATTATGCCCAAGCCGAAACCTTAGGTCGTTTATTATCACAGGCGGGTTTAGCGGTGATTACGGGCGGTGGGCCGGGTATAATGGAAGCAGCTAATAAAGGTGCATTTCAAAATGGAAGTTTGTCCGTTGGCTTAAATATTACCTTGCCGAATGAGCAAAAACCAAATATTTATCAAGATATTAACCTGAGTTTTCGCTATTTTTTTGTTCGTAAGTTTATGTTTTTTAAGCATGCGATTGCCTTTGCTATTTTCCCTGGTGGTTTTGGCACACTGGATGAAATGTTTGAGGCCGTCACCTTAATTCAAACCGAAAAAAGCGAGCCTTTTCCTGTAGTGTTAGTTGGCAAGTCTTATTGGCAAGGTTTATTGACGTGGATGGAAGAAGTTATGTTGGCGGGTGGTTGTATTAATGAGCTAGATTTGAAGTTAATTACTTTAGTCGATAGCGTCGATGAAGCGGCTCATATTATTATTGAACATTATCGAAAACATATCGCCAATCAAGCGGATTCGTAATGCAAATTACCATCAATATCACGCTGCAACAATTAACCTTGCTTCTGGATGAGCGCGTAGTGCGCCAATATCCGATTTCTTCAGGTAAAAAAGGAGTCGGCGAGCAACGGGGGAGTGAACAAACACCGCGTGGCCAACACATCATTCGTGCAAAAATTGGTGCGAACCTACCACCCAATACCGTATTTAAGGCGCGTCGGCCTACAGGCGAAATTTATTCGGCAGAGTTAGCAGAGCAGTGTCCTAATCGAGATTGGATTTTAACGCGCATTTTGTGGCTGTCGGGCTGTGAAGTTGGAAAAAATAGATTAGGCAATTGCGATACCATGCGTCGTTATATTTATATTCACGGTACGCCTGATAGTGAACCGATGGGAACTCCTGCCTCACATGGTTGTATTCGTATGCGTAATGGGGATTTAGCCGAATTATTCACTCTCATACCATTATACGCATCGGTTTTTATTCACGAATAAATTGTTTGGTAGGTTGGGCTGTCAAACCCAACATAGTTTAATAATACAAGGTTTTAAGCGATGAAATTAGCGATTTTTGATTTAGATAATACCTTAATTGCAGGCGACTCTGACCACGCATGGGGAGAGTTTTTAGTGGCCAAGGGATTAGTCGATAAAGTAGGGTATCAAGCAACAAATGACCAGTTTTATGCCGACTATTGTGCAGGTAACTTAGATATAATCGCTTATAGTGAGTTTGTGTTTGGCTTTTTAGCGCAGCATGAATTAAGCACCTTGCAGGCATTACATCGTGAGTTTATGACTACAGTCATTAAACCTATAATGCTGCCAAAAGCACGGGCACTTATTGAGCAGCATCGTCAAGCAGGTGACCGTTTATTAATTATCACCGCCACTAACCGTTTTATTACTGAGCCTATTGCTCAAGCCTTTGGTATAGATGAACTTTTAGCGACTGAACCTGAGTTTATTCAAGGCCGTTATACGGGTAAAGTTGTTGATGTGCCGTGTTATAAAGAAGGTAAAATTACCCGATTTCAGGTATGGTTAAGTCAGCAAACCATAAGTTTTAGTGAGACCTATTTTTACTCAGATTCACACAATGATTTGCCACTTTTACAAAGCGTTGATAGGGCGATAGCGGTTGACCCTGATGACACGCTACGTGCGTGCGCCGAACAAAGGGCTTGGCCAATTATTAGTCTGCGCTAGCCAGCGTTATTTTGCTAAATAGGAAATGTGATGTTAGATAATATCCACGCCTTTGAAAATGCCGAATCTGCGGCTAAATCAGTGCTACAGTTTTTGCATGATCGTATTGGTTTAGGCTTATGGATGGTAACACGTACATCAGGTGATAGTTGGATTGTTTTAAATATAGAGGACGAAATTTATAATATTAAAGCAGGTGCTGTTTTTAATTGGTCGGACTCCTTTTGTAGTCGCATGGTGCAAGGGATGGGGCCGCGCATTGCTCCAAACTCCACACTCATCCCAGAGTATTTGGCAGCACCAATTGCCCAGCAAGTGACTATAGGCGCGTATGTTGGTGTACCGTTAATATTAAGTAATGGTTCTTTATTTGGTACATTATGCGCGATTGACCCTCAACCGCAACCTGAAAGCATTGTCAATGAATTGCCTGTAGTCGAGTTGTGTGCGCGATTATTAATGACGGTGTTAGAAAGTGATTTACAAAAAATGGTCGCCCAACGTATTGCAGAACGTGCAGAGCAAGATGCTTTAGTCGATTCATTAACACAGTTATATAACCGACGTGCTTGGGATAATTTGTTAATGCAAGAAGAAATACGTTGCGCGCGTTATGGCCATCCTGCTGCGGTATTTGTGCTTGATTTAGATGATTTAAAATCCGTGAACGATTTGCAAGGACATGCAGAAGGTGATCGTTTATTACAAAAAACGGCAGATAGTTTGAGGGAAGTTTTAAAAGAGCACGATGTCATTGCCCGTATTGGGGGTGATGAGTTTGTGATTATGGCGTTAGAAACCGATGAAGTAATGGCACTAGATATTATTCAACGGCTAGAGCGCAGCTTGGCAGCAAATAAAATTTGTGCATCAGTTGGGTTTGATATTCGTCATCCTACTCATGGGATTATTCATGCGTGGAATCATGCAGATAGAAAGATGTACGCCAATAAATTACTTAGAAAAAAACAGCATCAAGCGCCTGATAATACAAACATTCATTAGATATTTAGTTGAAAAAAACTAATGGTTGCCATGAAAATAGTGAGTGGGAGTTAAAACTGCATTTAATGGAATATCCCAAGGCATCGTTTGTAAGATATCAACTTGTTGGCAGTCATGCGCTAGCCCTAATGTAATTAAATGGGGGTTTTTATGGCTAGCCAGACTACGGTCATAAAATCCGCCACCCAAACCCATACGGTTACAGTGTCTGTCAAAACCCACCAAGGGCATACACACCATATCTAATTGATGAATAAATAATCTGCGCCCATATTTAGGCTCTTTCATGCCAAAACGATGCTTATACAGACGACTATGTGGAGACACCTTGACAAAACCCAGTTCAAATTTAGGAAAACGACGTAAAACGGGCAGGTAGCAAGATTTACCCTGAGCATGAGCCATTTGCAGTAAATAACGCGGATTGATTTCGCCATAACACGCTTGATAAAAGCCAATGTTTTGGGAGGTTTTATACTCGTGAGAGCGACAGACAAAACGTGCAAGTTGTTTGGCCGATTGTTGTTGCTGATAACAGGTGAGGGCAAGACGACGTGAGCGAAGCAGAGAGCGCAATTGTTTTGATGAAAAATTAGTATTAATTAACATGACAAAACAAAGGAAAAAGAATTAAGTAGCTCCAGAATGCCGCTATCCATCTAGACCCTTGAACCCAGAGGTTCAAGGTGGAAATAGGTATGTGGAATAAGGCTTTCTGTACAAAGTCTTGCGACTAGGCAGACCTGCGCACTACCACACAACACTATTCCCTAAAGAAAAATTATCGGCTCAGGGGACGCGATAGATTGGCGAACATCCTAGAGATGACCTGAGTATATCCCACCAATCCAAAGATGCAATCCCTAAATTTAACTCGCTAAGGCTTTATCAATCTTGCTGGTTAAAATTTGTAAGGCTTGACCAATTTTTTTACTATCTTCAAGGTGACGTTTGTTTTCATCAGCTTGTTGATTTTTTTGAAAGAGTTCATGGCAGATATTTAACGCCGCCATCACAGCAACACGTTCACTTTCCATGGTTTTACTGGCGTGACGAATTTCTTTCATTTGGCCATCTAAATAACGCGCGGCTTGTTTGAGTGTTTCTTGTTCGTTAGCAGGGGCGTGAATACGATAGCTTTTATCACAAATGAGGAGTTCTACCGCTACTGTTTCTACAGACATAGTTTTTCTCTTAAGATTCAGGTGTTTCTAAGGCTTTTAGGCGTAGAATAATAGCTTCAACACGAGCGCGAGCAAGGTCATTTTTGCGTGACAAGTCGTCGCGTTCAGCCAAAAGAGCAGTCTCTTTGGCGCGTAGGGCGTTATTTTCGGCGGTTAAGGCCTCAATTTTGGCGCGTAAGCTCACGGCTTCGCCACCCGTATTTTTGAGGTTTTGGTTTTCGGTACTGAGTGCTTGTGCCTTGTTGATTAGGCTATCAATACGTGCATTTAACGTGCGGATATCTTGTTCCATCATTTTTTTGGTCGCGCTACAAGAGTTTGGCGGCTAATATAGATTTAATCATTAACCAAGGTCAATCAGAGATTTTTATTATGCACCCCATTGCCACTGTTCCTAGCCTATCTGAGCTAAAACAATTGTTACAAGATTTGCAACTGAACTGTTCGGCCAGCGAAATGCATGGTTTGGTGACAGGTTTTTTGGCAGGTGGTGTGCGCCTGAATAGACAGCAGCTTATTAAAGTGTTGGAAGCTCATACCGAAACGAACCAAGCTTTTGATGATGTCCTCATTGCTAGTTTATGGCAGATGCAACTGGCAACGCTAGACGCGTTAGGCGCTTCTGAGCTTATTTTTATGCCTTTATTACCTTCGGATGACGAAAAGCTGTCTGAACGTGTGTTAGCGTTGGCAGATTGGTGTCAGGGTGTCTTAGCAACCTTCGGTTTGGCAGTGCGTGGTGATGATGCGCGTTTGCAAGAAGGTGATATTCAAGAGACTTTACGCGACCTCGTCAATATTGCTAATGTCGGTGGTGATATGGAAGATGGCAACGAAGAAGATGAACGGGCGTATGTTGAACTGTTCGAGTTTGTCCGCTTGGCAGTGATTCATTTATTTGAGGAAATGTCGCCAACCGAAGAACATCGTATTCAACATGAACAGCTTCATTAATCTGGACTTACGATTGTTTTGATATAGACTTTCTCCGCATTAAGTTAATGTTATAGCAATAGATTTTCCCCTCCTCGGAGGGGCAGGGGTGGGTTAAGGAATTTAGAAACGACAAAGACTTGAGTTGTTAACACTAACACACCCCTAAATCCCCTCTCGAGAGGGGACTAATTTGGCCTAGTAAGTTATTTGAGTTTCGATTATGCAATCACTCCTACCAAAACAACAATTTGCCCAACGCCGCATGGCGTTAATGCAATGGATGGGTTCTGACTCCATTGCCATTCTGCCCGCGGCAATACAATATATTCGCAATCGTGATGCCGATTATCGTTATCGCCAAGACAGTGATTTTTATTATTTGTCGGGTTTTGCCGAACCTGAAGCGGTGATTTGCATTATTCCTAATCGTCCTCAAGGTGAGTTTATTTTATTTTGCCGTGAAAAAGACCGCGAACGGGAAATTTGGGATGGCTATCGCGCAGGTGTGGAAGGGGCAATTGAGTTATATGGCGCGGATGATTCTTATCCCATTAGTAAACTTGATGAAATTATTCCTGTGTTGATGGAAGGCAAAAAGCGTTTATACGTTAATTTGGGCGCACAACCCGATTTTGATGCGCGCGTGATGAATTGGGTTAACAATTTGCGTGCCAAAACCCGTCAAGGCGTAAAAGCACCTGCTGAATTTGTCATGCTTAATCATTTGTTGCACGAGTTACGTTTGTACAAAAGTGCCGATGAACTCAATATTATGCGCAAAGCAGGAACCATTAGTGCCAACGCTCATATTCGTGCCATGCAAAAAGCTAAGCATGGTTTATATGAATATGAACTAGAAGCCGAAATTATCCATGAATTTATGCGTAACGGTTGTGTTGCGCCTGCTTACAGTACGATTGTTGGTTCGGGAGCAAATGCTTGTATTTTGCATTACGTCGAAAATCGTCGGCAAATGCAAAACGGTGAGTTAGTGCTCATTGATGCAGGCGCAGAGTTAGACCATTATGCCGCCGATATTACCCGTACTTTTCCTGTCAATGGTCGTTTTTCTGCCGAGCAAAAAGCCATTTATGAAATTGTTTTAAATGCGCAATTAGCAGCAATTGCGGCAGTTCATCCTGATAATCATTGGGATAATCCTCATACGGCTGCGGTTGAAGTGTTAACACAAGGCTTGCTAGATTTAGGATTATTGCAAGGTTCACTAGCCGATAATATCGAACAAGGTTTGTATCGTGAATTTTATATGCACCGTACAGGCCATTGGTTAGGCATGGATGTTCACGATGTCGGCGATTATAAAGTGGCGGATGAATGGCGGCAGTTAGAAGTCGGCATGGTGTTAACTGTTGAACCAGGTTTATATATTTCGCCCGACTGTGAGAGAGTGGCGGCCAAATGGCGTGGTATTGGCGTGCGTATTGAAGATGATGTTTTAGTGACGAAAACGGGGCATGAAGTCATGACCGATGCTGCGCCTAAGCATGTTATTGATATCGAGCAGTTGATGCGTGGTTAGGATGATTAAACAATGAATACCCCCCTAAAAGCAGATATTGTCATTGTTGGCGCAGGAATGGTCGGTAGCTTACTAGCCGCCGCATTAACGCATTTGCCCATTAAAATTGTGTTAATTGACCCTGCAATTGTTACTTTGCCCGATGCACA
>JBKJUH010000287.1:0-4375 GCA_046590075.1 Agitococcus sp. | reverse complement strand
ATAATCGGGTGCGTCATGATGGGCATTTTTCATCGCAATCGCTAACTGAAGACAATAAAAAGTAACATCTGGCAATCGCATACTGCCATCCGAATTTTCAAGATGCGCTGCTAAATGCTGATAGTCTTCCCGCGTGGTATCAAAGGGTACATCTACATAAATATCTCCCAGATAGGGATAGGCAATAAGTCCGTCTCTCCAGACGATAAAGCAGGGTAGCCAATGAATGTGGTTTGCTTCCAGCCATTGCACCATCTCATTTCTGGCAGCGCAGTTACTCCAATCAAAGTTGGGGCATAAATTCATATCCATGCTTTGATGCTGATAAAAACGTATAAATAATACGTCTCGCCCTTTTTCTCTGGCAATTTTATCTATTGGTTCAATTATCATCGGCATTATTGCTAACTCACGGTAGATGGTAAAAATGGATCAGATTATCAAACGGCTTCTTGATGCCCTGCTAACGCTTCCTCAAGCTCCTTACGCATTTCCATGCGTAACCATTCAGGCTGCTGCACCTGCACTCGACTACCTTGCGACAGCAACCACATCCGCAACTGCCATGTATAAGGCAACGTCACAGTAAGCTGATAACGGCCATTAACAGGACTTTTAAAGTCAAACCATTGGCCTTTTGCTAACGGCATTTCGACTAAATGGTTTTTTAGCGCATTATCACACCAACATAATAAGCGGATGTCTTGTTGTTGTTCGCTATCAATAAAATGTCCCCAACCCGATGCTAATAAACGATCAATATCAAAATCGGCTGGCTGATTAAATGTTTCACCATAAAGCAATGCAACGGAGTCAAAACGATGTAAGGCAAAATGCTTAACGTCCGTTTCTTCGTCGCGTGTGGCAGCTAAATACAAGACATTGCCTCGAACCACTAAAGCTAATGGCGATAATTTGCCGATTTCATAACCTTTATAACGAGCCGTAACAGGCTGATTATCTAACAGGGCTTGCGTCAATAGTCGTTGCACAACGGGATTGATAGTCGGTATCAGTTGCGGTTGTTGAGCAGGAACTATCCTGATTTTACTAAGCCATTGGGCGTGATTGTACGGAGTTGTTTGCTGTTGTTTGGCGTTGAGGTTTTTCTGCGCCAAACTCTGTAAGTCTTGTAAGGGTTGCAGCAAGGTACAGGGCAAGGCGTGTTGTAAGTGTTGCGCGGCCAAAAAAATCATTAACGCTTCAGCATCGGTCATGCCGCCGAGTTTGTCTTTCCATTCTTTTTTAATGAACCAGTTAATGGGTTTTCCTTCAGTGCGTTCAATCGGCAAGCCCGCACTTTCTAAAAGCTTCAAATCACGCAGAACGGTGTTTTCACTGACGTGAATCTGATATTCCGATGCCAGACGTTGGTGAATATCTTGAGTTTGTTGTTTGCTGGCGGATAAACAATGCAACATCGCCCATTGTCTAAAAATAGTGCTTTCTTTCTTTTGACTAGGCATGATGTTGCTCACAGAACTGACGGCATAGGATGAATCATATAGGGCTATCCGACAAAATGCGTCGGATTTAATTGGTAATAATCAAGATGAAAACACTAAAATTTGCTTGTCTGCACCAAATCTGCTAACTACAACAACGATAAAAAATTCTAGCGATATTCATTTTAGGGCAGGCGTATGAGTCGTATAAAAACTTACTCTGCTTCGTGGGCGAAACCCACCTCCAAAACAGTTGGGACTTTTATTTGTAAAACTTCAAAGTTAATCGTTATTCATCATCAACCTGAGTCAATAAAAAAGCGCAATTCATACTTTGCTATCCATACGCATCGTGATATTGGTTTAGCATCGCCAAAATCCATATCGGCCAATTCGTTCTGAATACAGTCATAATTGTTGCTCATAGTTACTCCTTTGAGGTTGGTTTGCTTTCCAAGTCCTTTTTAAAGTCATCATGCACCTTTATTCAATAAGTCATCTAATGTGGTTTCATTAAACTTATGAGGCTCATTGATGCGTTTTTTAACCAAGGTTTACAATTCAGGATCTGCATAATCGGATAACAAAACTTGCTTTACTGGCATTTTTCCAGTGGTTGCCACATATTCAAGAAACACACTGGCAGCATCGGATGGGGATAACCCTAGACGCTAAAAAGCCATAAATACGCTATTTTTTAGATTGTCATCTACACGGATATTTATATTAGCCCTCCTCTAGCTTGCAATGTAAAACAAAATAACCCCCAACAAAAAAAAGGGTGCGTATTTTCTATGACACCCCAATTTATTTAAACTGCGGAATTATCCACTAATCAGGAATCAAGCCCTGCAATCGCCTAGCCTCCTTGCAATACAAACGGCCTCTATGCTTACAACTCGGGCAATCGTTGATATGTGCTAAAAAGTTATTATCCGTTTGTGTTATGCCGTATTTATGCGTCTTAGCAGGTGTTGTCGGAGCATCAGGGCGTCGATAAACTTCAAACACGCTATAGCCTGATAATCGCGTTCTAACAACTTTCGTTATCAGTTTATCGCGAATTGCATCTGCACTATCAAAGCAAAGTAGCACTGCCTCATAAGCGTTACCAATGGCGAAACCATCAACACAATAACGATGATTGCTCACTACGCATAAATCACATTTGACCAAGTGATGAAATAATCGCTTTTCGTATCGCCCCATCAAGTTGCTTAGTTCTTCCTGTGTGTAGGGTTCGCCTTGTATAGTGATACGTTCTCTTTTGGCCGCATCAAAACTGCTGCAATCACGCATTGCATCGGGCATAGGCTTGTACTGTGGTTTGACCGTACAGAAGCCCGTTAAAGATAAATTCTCACATTGTTGGCACTTTACCAAGTCAATATATCGGCTTAATGGTCCGTCTTCAGTTTGAGGATGGGCGACAAGGTTTTCATGATTGGCGTTTACCCCGTTTAGTGGCTCAGACTGTCCAACTGTTTCCTGTATGACGGGTGTTACGACACTTATGGCGTAGTGGTCATTTGCAGCATGACTAACATTGCTACTGGCCGAAATGACAGAAACATCATTCATACTTTCTTGTTGATTTTCTGCAATGTTATCAACAGAAAACACACTTAGTAATTTATTTAGATTCATAATGTCGTCTCACTTAAATATGATGCAAAAGTGATAAGCAAAAAAGTGCTGTCTTGTCTGTCTTGCTTGTCTATACATGGCTGTAAGCCTTTTGGCTGTTAGCTTTTAGTATAGACACCACAAACAAGACACGTTTTTAAGCGTACTGTCTTGTCATGTCTTGGTGTCTTGTTCTGTTGCACTTTTAACCACACTATAGACAGCAAGACACTGCAAGATATGAGGCATTTTTGTGGTGTCTTGTGCTGGTGTCTTGCCACAAACCCATATGGCTGTTAGGTTTGAAGACCGCTATAGACACCAAGACAGACAAGACACCATAAAAACGCTTATCACGTAAAACACTTAATCGTCTTGCCACATACGGGCGGTGAAAACATAAGCGCGTGTTTGCCCCATGCTGGGTAAATAGGGTCTTTGAGACGCAGCTCCAGCAGAATCAGGCTTAATCCAGCCAGCATCTATCAGTACCTTGTTGACCATTTTGACATCGAGGCCAGCGCATACGTCACTGCTATAGGCTTCGGGCAGCACGGCATAAATATCGCCGTCATGGTGCTTACGTCTAAAGCCTGCGCGGTTAATCACCGTTCGTGGTGTAGTCGGGTTGTCGTCCCAATCAGCAAAGCGACTCTCGCCGTGTGCTTCAAAAAAGGCACGTACTTGCGATTTAATGGCGTGTACTTCTTGGTTGCCTGTGCCGCCGCGTCCTTCTAGCCATGCGTTAAAACACACTAAGACAGACTTATAGGCTTCACCCTTTGACCATCCCGTAATGCCGCTTTCTGTAGCCATCTCGCCAGCCGCTGCCACTAAAGCAAAACGACTAGCGACACGAAGCACTTGCTCACTTGCGCCTTGTTGGACGTTGGCTTTGATAAATTGCTGTTTGAAGGTTTTTAAGAACTGGCCAATCTCATCGGGCTGTTGGGTAATGACTTCTAAAAACGAATGGCCTGCAACACCGTAATACTGGCTAGTACGGGCGTTTAAGCTATCCATTAACTCTTTAGCCGATTGATAGCCATTAAGCTGTTCGACCATACCCATGCGCTGACCTGCATCGGCGGCAATATCCACTAAACGGACTTCTTGGCCAGCTTTGGTTTTTTTGCCTCCGTCTTTCATCATTTGCTCAAGGCTTAACTCACCTGATGATAAAAAGAGGGTAGTGGGTCTATAATAAGTTTTGCGTTATAATCGAGCCTAATCATGAATTAGATGGGATTAATCCTTATGACGAGCTATCAAGAAGTACAGTGTCCCCATTGCCAAAGTAAGGA
>JBKJUH010000218.1:0-5658 GCA_046590075.1 Agitococcus sp. | reverse complement strand
AACGCGTACAGGTTTTTCGGCGACAACAACCATCAAACGTTCTGAATTTGGTGCGAATAAATATGTGCCGATGATTGGCGATGATGTTGCTTTGGATATTGAAGTGGAATTTACGAGGAAGTAAGCGGTAGATATCGATTTTTCATGTTTACCGTTCGTACTGAGCCTGTCGAAGTACTAGTCTTTGACAGCTTGGCCTGCGCTAATTCGCTTTGCCGTTGCCTGCCGCAGGCCTTACTTTTGTTTCGACAAAAGTAAGCAAAACCATTTGTGGCACAGAACTCGTTGCCTGACGGCATCCAGCCTTCGCCCTGCATGGCTCAGGCGTTCAGCGGGCAAGCAGCATTGCTGCTTGAAACCCCCGCTTCACCCATGCCTCAAACAACTGTGCCACAGCATCCCTGCAAAGGCAAAATTCACAAGCAATATGTAATACCCAAATGCGCACGACACTAATGGACTTCCCCACATGACAACTGCCTCCACCCAATACACCAAAACAGCCGTTGTTTTACATTGGCTCATTGCCGCCGCGATTATCTTTCAACTAGTGTTAGGTTTGCGCTTGGGTGATGCGCCTAAGGGGGCAGTAGGCTACGCCATGTTCCAGCTTCACAAGTCGATTGGTTTTACCATCCTTTTTTTGAGTTTAACTCGTTTGGGCTGGCGTTTGATGCATAAGCCACCTGCACTACCCAATCATATGAAAACGTGGGAAAAGAGTGCATCACATCTCGTTCATATGGGGCTTTATGTGATTATGATTGGCTTGCCGATCACAGGCTGGATTGCGGTTTCTACCAGTAAAATCACTATCCCCACCGTCTTGTACGGCCTAGTGCCAATGCCGCATTTGCCGTTTCTATCGGAGTTGGCTGCGCCCGTTAAAACAGTGGTGAATGATATAGCAGGAGCGGGGCATGGTTTGTTGGTATTATTGACCGTTGTATTGCTGTTTCTACACCTTGGTGCAGTTTTGAAACATCAAATACTGGTTAAAGATGATGTTTTTGCACGGATGGCGTTAGGTGCGCGGACGGGCATTACTGAGCCAAGATTGTGGTTGGTGGGGATTTTTGGATTGGCCATTTTACTATCAGCCTATTTTTATATGCCAACGATAAAAGCTGCGCCCGTTGCCGCAGTAGTCATGGATGAGCCATTAGCCAATGACGAGCCAGCAACAGTCAACACTGAACCGTTGCTAACAGCAACGACGGAACCAAGCAAGACAGTAAGCCCTGTTGTTGCGGAAGTTGCGAAAACAATCATGCCTTTGTCTCATTGGCTGGTTGCTAAAAATTCGCAATTAGGCTTTTCGACTGTGTGGACGGGTGAGCCTATTGTTGGTGGTTTTAAGCGGTGGACGGCTGATATTGCCTTTAGTCCTGATGAATTAGAAAAGTCGGTAGTGACAGTGAATGTCGATTTAGCATCGGTATCCACAGGCGATGAACAGCGTGATTCCGCTTTGCCCAGTGCCGATTGGTTTGATGTTGAACATCATCCGAGTGCGATTTTTTCTGCTAGCAAGTTTACTAAAGTGGCCGAGGGGCGTTATAAAGCCAAAGGAGAGTTGACCTTGCGCGGCACTAAAGCACCGCTAGCATTGATGTTTGAGTTTGATATTGTCGGTGATAAAGGCACTATCAAAGGTGAAACGACATTAGACCGTACGCTGTTTGGTGTCGGGCAGGGTGATTATGCGGCAACTGACCAAATTCCTGCGGCGGTAAAGGTGAGCTTTAAATTGATGGTGACACGCAAATCATAATGCCTAAAAAAAATTATGAATGATGTAGGGGCAAATAATCATTTGCCCTTTTGTTTGAACCCATAGGGCAAATGATTATTTGCCCCTACGACGGCCAATTACGCTTTATCCCCTAAATATTCCGCCTTAATTTTTTCCACCAACGCACGGCTATCAAGCTGCCACGGATGAAAGTCTTTGCGGTAGTATTTAAGGTATTCTGGAATCATCTTTCTAAAAATACCCTTTGTGCCCCAAAACTCATTAATGCCTTTTGCCCACATTTTTAGGTCGCCTTGACGGCCAGAATGACGCATGAGGTCGATAAAGTCATAGGTCGAAAAACCTAAGAACATCACTGTACAAATCATCATTTGCGAACGACGCACCCATTCATCATTGACCGCTGTTTTATAGACATCAAAAGCCACGGCTTTATGTTCGGTTTCTTCAATAGCGTGCCATGCCCAAATACCTGCCATGCGCGCATCCATTTTGCTTAACTCCTCAGAGTTGAGTAAATATTTTTCGGCCATTAACGCGGTAAAGTGTTCAACCGCAGCAGTGTGAGCCAGTTGACGGGCAGGGCTTAAGTTTTGGCGATACCATGCCATTGCCATGCCTACGCCTTTATCAATACGCGAAATAGGATAGCCGCGGCTTTCTAAAAAGTCGTTTAAGACTTTATGTTCTTTGGAGTGATGCGCTTCTTGGCCAATAAACGCACGAATGGCTTGTTTTAATTCGGGGTCGTGAATTTGGTCTTGATAGTGGCGTACGGAATCAATAAAGAAACGCTCGCCTTCAGGAAAACCACCCGATAAGGCCGATAACAACAAGGTTTTGAACGGGTCGTTATCGTACCAAAATTCGGGAATATCGTTAGCAAACTCAAAATCCATACGACGAACTTTGAGGTCATGGTGCTGTTTGATGGCGTGTTGTTTAATTGCTTTAGTCATTGCGGCAGTCATAATAATTTCCTCAATCCAGCGTTGGTTTTATAAGCACGATGAGTGTTACTCGTGACTTATATCAGATTCGATGGAACTATCTTAATTGCCTTTAGTGCCCTAACGTGAGACCCTACGCGGACACGTCACTTATCATTGGTGGCCATTGATGCCGACAAAATTCGAAAAACAGAACTGGTTCACACAATTACACATGCCTGTCAGTTATGCCGCTATTTATGTTGATTTAGCTGCCGAACGAGGCGTGTCTGCTAGGCAATTATTACAACAAGCCAAACTGAAAGATAAGCTATTGGCGAATGCCATGGGGCGCATTTCACCATTAGAATATGTGCAGTTAATTGCCGCAGTAGTGCAATTAACAGGCGATGAAGGTTTGGGCTTTGAAGTAGGCACACGGCAACCGCTGACGGCGCATGGCAGTTTAGGTTATGCCTTATTGTGTTGTAGCACAGTAAATGAAGCGGTCGCGGTTTTGCAGCGTTTTTGGAATATCCGTGGTCGTGGTGTGCGTTTAGTCTGTAGTCAACAACAAGAACTATTAGTCTTTGATTTTCAAGATGAAATGTCCTTAGAAAAAACAATACATCGTGTTATTTTTGATGCCATGTTGTCGGGTTTTTATCACAGTTTACGATTTATGTTGAGCGAACAGCAGCACATTGGCGAGTTATGGTTTGACTATAGTGAGCCTACTTATTTGGCGCGCTATTCCGCACGCTTACCGACGATTCGTTATGATATGCCTGTGATGCAATTGCGTGTGCCGATGTCTGTTGGCGATAAGCGTCTGCCGCTGGGCAATCCCGAAGCGTTGGCTTTAGCCATTAGCCAATGTGAGCGTGAGCTGGCCGTATTAGAGCAAACGCATCAAGATGGGTTAATCGCGGCACGCGCATTAATGACGTTAAATGAACAAGGCTATCCTTTACCTGAGCAGTTAGCCAATGCCATGCACGTATCATCCCGTACCTTACGTCGTCGTTTGCAGATGCAAGGTGGCAGTTATCAGCAATTATTAGAAGAAGCGCGTCGTCGTGATGCCTTGATATTACTCGATAAAGCCAGCCTTGAAATTCAAAAAGTAGCGGAGTTATTGGGTTATAGTAATCCTGCTAATTTTACCCGTGCTTTTAAGGAGTGGACGGGTAGAACACCGAGTCAGTATCGAGCGATGAGGGCATTAACATAAGACAGGACTTACGCATCGCACCGCGATTAGCGCGTTTTGTGAACATAAAGCCGCCTAAAGCGGCTGAAATGTGAACAAATAAGCGATAACCGCGTTAGTCCTAAAGAGTGAGTGATTCAGGCTCAAAAACTCCGTCCATGTTATAGTTTCCGTTCGTGGTGAGCCTGTCGAACCACTGGCATAAAGCACTTCGACAGGCTCAGGGCGAACGGAGAATACAAAAAACTAAGCATTTCTAAACGGACGTGGTTTATATAAAAATCATCACGGTGATAAGCGATAACCGCGTAAGTCACTAAGAGTAATAACGGAGGTATGCATTGAGAGTAATTGCAACAGGCATCGTGCTTGGATTATGTAGTAGTGCGGTGTTAGCGGCGGATCTGCCGACTAAGACTGAACAGGCGTTGAGTGTGGCGTCACAGGCACAGACCGACCGTGGTATTAGTGCTTATGAGCCCGTGTATTTTTTGGCGGGTGGCAGTGTGCTGGGGCACGGCAATATTAGTGCTAAATTTCAGGTCAGCCTGAAGTACCGCATACTTAACCCAGACAAAGCCAAAGAACCCTATTGGTGGGAGCAGATTTATCTCGGTTTTACGCAAACGTCTATCTGGGATTTAGAGGCGGATTCTGCACCTTTTCGTGATTCAGTGTATCGGCCGTCGGTATTTTTCGAGAGTGCTCATGTCGCCAGTTTCTTGCAAAGCAAATCTCTTTTAGGTCTGCGTGCTGGATTTGAGCATGAGTCCAATGGCAAGGAAAAGGACGCGTCTCGCTCCATCAATATGCTGTTTGTGCGTCCTGTCTATTCTTTTCCCTCAACAGCCAAGGGTTATGTCTGGAGTTTCGCGCCCAAGCTCTATACCTATATTGAAAAATCAGATAACCAAAATATTGCTGATTATCGGGGCTATATCGACGGTGCCGTTAAACTGGCCAATGCCAATGATTGGGAAGCGACGTTGACCTTACGTAAAGGCATGAAAAGTTCCTACGGCAGTATGCAACTGGATGTCAGCTATCCTTTTCGCGGCTGGCTACGCAATATGAACGGTTATTTTCATATTCAGTATTTTAATGGCTACGGCGAAACCATTCTTGATTATGACCGCAAGTTGCCAGCGCAAGTTCGCCTAGGCTTGATTGTCGCGCGGTGACTGGGCTTGTCAGCGCAACTACTGTTATCACCCGCGTCCATGTAGAAACCAATAGTTTTTTGTGGCCTAAAATATAAAGATTTTTGGTAGGGGCAGACCCCTGTGTCTGCCCTAAGCTCAGGGTGAACACATGGGTTCACCCCCTACAAAACCCACAATACCGTCATCAATCTAAATACTCCAGTTTTCAAAATGGACGTGGTTTCTCATCAATCTACGCGCGTTAGCGCACAGAGCAACGCTGTCAACTCAGTTATACATAACTTATAGCAAATACCCAATCATCATGAATAAATCCAAACCACTATTGATGACCATGGGTGCGAATTTCCCTACTAAATAACAGGAAGAACACGATGAGTTATGTTACCACTAAGGATGGCGTAAAACTTTATGTCAAAGACTGGGGGCAAGGCCGTCCTGTCGTTATGGCGCATGGTTGGCCATTGTCGGCAGATAGCTTTGATGACCTTGCTCTGGCGATTGCTGATGCGGGTATGCGAGCCATTAGTTATGTCCGCCGAGGCTTTGGCCGTTCAGATCAGCCGTGGAATGGCTACGATTACGACACTCTCGCCG
>JBKJUH010000387.1:0-4515 GCA_046590075.1 Agitococcus sp. | reverse complement strand
ATCAACACCAAGACTAACGGAGAATCGCCATGACACCAACCACCACCGACCCTCACGCCCCGTTGCGCGATGATGTACGTTTAATGGGAAGTTTGCTTGGCGAAACCCTGCGCCAGCAAGTCGGGCAAGCCTTGTATGACAAAGTCGAAACCATTCGCGTCTTGGGCAAAAAAGCGCGTGATGGCGACAGCAACGCCAATCAACAACTCAACCAAGCACTATCAGCATTGAGTGATGACGAACTGTTACCCGTTGCCCGTGCCTTTACCCAGTTTTTGAATTTAGCCAATATTGCCGAACAATATCATCGTATTCGTCGTCATCGGGCGTGGGAGCGTTTAGAGACACCCTCTCCGCAAGCTGGCTCTATCCGTGAGTTATTTCCGCGTTTAGTCGCACAAGGCATGACGGGCGAAACACTTTGGCAAGCCGTACAACAATTGGATGTCGAACTGGTGTTAACCGCCCACCCGACCGAAGTCAGTCGTCGCACCCTCATTCAAAAATACGACGATATTGCCGAGTGTTTAGAGACACTGGATTATGTTGACCTCACACCAATTGAGCATCAGAGCGAATTGGCAAAACTCAAACAGCATATTATTGCCGCGTGGCGTACCGATGAAATTCGTCGCCAACGCCCCACGCCTGTCGATGAAGCCAAATGGGGTTTTACCACCATCGAACAAACCTTGTGGTACAGCATTCCGCAATTTTTACGCGAGTTTGACGATGTGGTGTTTGAACATACAGGCCAACATTTACCGTTAACGCATGCACCGATTCGTTTTGCCTCGTGGATGGGTGGCGACCGTGATGGCAACCCCAATGTCACCCATAAAGTGACGCAAGAAGTATTGTTACTCTCACGCTGGCAAGCGGCTGAATTGTATTGGCGTGATATTGATGCCTTACGCGCTGAATTGTCGATGGAAGACTGTACACCCGCCGTCCGCGCTATTGTCGGCGAGCAATGCCGCGAGCCGTACCGTGAGTTATTACGCGAAGTACGCGACCGCTTAGGCTTAACACGCGACGTGATAAACGCCCGTTTGCGTGGTGAAAATGTCGATGATTCAGGTAGTTATCGTTGTGTTGAAGACTTGCTGCAACCGTTGTTGTTATGCCATGACTCGCTAGTTGCTTGTAATATGCAAGCCATTGCCGATGATGAACTGACGAATATTATCCGTCGCATTGCCTGTTTTGGTTTGGAATTGTTAAAGCTCGATATTCGTCAAGAATCAGGCCGACATAGCGAAGTTTTGGAAGCGATTACTCAATATTTACAGTTGGATAGTTACCTCGCCAAAAACGAAGCGCAACGACAAGCCTTTTTATTGGCTGAACTCGCTAATCCTCGCCCATTGTTGCCGCGTCAAGTACACGCACCAGCCGATGCCGCCATTCTCAGCGCAACCGTGCAAGAAGCTTTAGCCACCTTTCAAACCATTGCCCAACAACCCTCACAAGCGATGGGTGCGTATGTTATTTCTATGGCCAAACAAGCCAGTGATATTTTAGCGGTGATGTTGTTGCAAAAAGAAGCCGAAGTCGCGCAGCCGATGCGTGTTGTGCCATTATTTGAAACACTGGCCGACCTCGACAACGCACCTGCTTGTTTAGATGCCTTACTGTCAATTGACTGGTACAAAACCGCCATTAACGGTCAGCAAGAAGTGATGATTGGTTATTCCGATTCCGCCAAAGATGCAGGTTTTTTGACTGCGAATTGGGCGCAATATCGCGCACAAGAAGGTTTGACGGCTATTGCCAAAAAACATGGCGTGCAATTGACTTTGTTTCATGGTCGAGGCGGTTCAATTAGTCGGGGTGGCGCGCCCACTCATCAAGCCTTGTTGTCGCAACCACCTGAATCGGTACAAGGTAAAATTCGTGTTACCGAACAAGGCGAGATGATTCGTTTTAAGTTTGGCATGAAAGGTATCGCCATTCGTAATTTAGAACTGTATGCCGCCGCTACCTTAGAAGCGACCTTATTACCGCCACCTGCCGCCAAACCCGAATGGCGCGAGTTAATGACACGCATGACTCAAACCTCGCTCGCGGTTTATAAAGAAACGGTACAAGGTGAGCCTGAGTTTATTCGATATTTACGCACCGTCACCCCCGAATTAGAGTTGCAAATGTTGCCGCTTGGCTCGCGCCCTGCACGTCGGCACATGAATGGTGGCATTGAATCGTTACGTGCCATTCCGTGGGTATTTGCGTGGACACAAGTACGGTTGATGTTGCCTGCATGGTTAGGCACAGGTCGCGCCTTAAACAACGCCATGCTTGATGGTTTTACGCCTGTTATTCGCGATATGCGCGCCAATTGGCCGTACTTTCAAACGGTATTAGATATGCTGGAAATGGTCTTAGCGAAGTCCGATTCCGCCATTGCTGCTTATTACGAAGCGCATCTCACCGATGATTCTGCCTTACAAGCCTTAGGCAAAGTGTTACGCGCACGGCTGGAAAAAACGGTGGGTATTTTGCTGAATGTTACCGAGCAACAACAGTTATTGGAATTATCCCCCGTGTTAAAACGGTCGATAACGGTACGCACACCCTATATTTTACCCTTGCACATGTTGCAAGCCGAACTGATGAAACGACGCAGAGAATTAGCTCAAGAAACAACGATTTATGACCACGCGTTGATGGTAACGATTGCAGGTATTGCTGCAGGTTTACGCAATACAGGATAAATACAACATAGAAAAAAGCGCGTTCAACATATGGGTTATCATCCCGACTCACCTCTTTTGCTGTGTGTCTTTAAGGTCTTGTTATGGCTAAACTACTGCTTGCCATTTTCCGCTTTGTGTTTAGCCATCTCGGTATTCTTATTACTATTGTGGGGATTTTATTAATTGGTTCTTGGGCACAACACGAATGGCAAGCCTTAGCCAACGCCCAAAACGATATGCAACGCCAGCAACACGTCCAACACTTATTACAAACTCGGCATCAAGAACTGCTCAAAGCCAAAGAAAAAACCGAAATAGCCAGCAAAAAATTACTCACCGAAGTTGAGCATTATAAAAAACTTGCCACTCATACCCACGTGCAAGTGCAACAACTGCGTGATGAACGCCAAACTTTATGGGATGAGCATTGGTTAAAACGTAAAAACCCCCTGTCGGCAACTTCGCAAGAACTGCGTGACTATGACATCAAAATCGCTGCCCTAAGTGGTCAAGCTCGCCTCCGTCAACAAGCCTTAGTGACATGGCAAACTAAGGTCATGCAATCGCCTGTGATTGCCCAAAACAAGCAACTGCAAAAGCAATTACACGAGTCCGAACAGGTATTGTCGCAACTGTCACAATCGCTGGAGCAATCCAAAACCTTTGTCAAAACCAGTTTGCTGAATCGTTTACAACAGGCGGTATTACAGGTCTTACCATTAGCAATCACCTTATTACTTGCCGTGATTTTTGTGCCGATTTTTCTTAATCTATTTCAGTATTTTGTCATCGCGCCTATTGTCTCTAAGTTACCTGCTATTAGTCTTTTTTCACGAACCGAACCGCTTGCGCCCACTATCACCATCGCGTCCAACAGCGAACAACAAGGCCACGTTTCCGCGCATTCCTTAAAACTCATCTTAGCGCCTGAACAAGAGTTATTACTGCATCCTGATTATTTGCAAAGCTTTAGTAAACACGCGCAAAAATCGACCCAATGGTTTTTGAATGCCAGTATTCCTTTTAGTAGTTGGGCGGCTGGTTTGGTGACTTTAGTGCGCTTACACAGCAATCAAACAGAAGCCGTGCAACTCGCGTCCATGCATAACCCATTGGAAGAACTAGTGATTATTGACTTACCCGCAGGGGCAACACTGGTGTGCAAACCGCGTTGTTTAGCGGGTGTTATTAAGCATAGAAATGACAGTGTGCATATTTCTCGCCATTGGCGGTTATTTAACTTGCACAGTTGGTTGACGCTGCAATTGCGTTATTTAGTATTTCATGGCGCGTGTCAGTTAATTATCAAAGGTAGCCATGGCGTGATTTTTGAGCAGGCAGGTGCGCCACGTTTGATTCAACAAAATGCGACATTAGGCTTTAGTACCGATGTCGCTTATAGCAATTATCGCTGCGAAACCTTTATTTCTTATTATTTGGGTAAAGATACCTTATTTAACGACCAATTTAGTGGCGAGTCAGGGGTGTATTTTTACGAACAAGCTCCGCATGCTTCACGTAATCAGGCTTTAGTCGGCAAGGCCGTGGGTGGCGTGTGGGATGCGGTGTTGAAAGTGTTTGGGGTTTGATGGTTTTGGCTTCGCCTGCGCTCAGCCAGCGGTCATTAGTATCATTAATATCACCAGCTGCGTTATGTTGGAACATTTAGATCATGCATAGAATTGAACAAAAGATGATAGCTGGGCTAGTGCTGATTTCGGCTCTTCTCGCCTCTGCTGGTAGCCTTTTTTTGCAAAGTGCCGAGCAGTCAGTCGCAACCCTAAAATGGGTATCGCATAGCTATTTGGTGATTGCGGAA
>JBKJUH010000315.1:0-12598 GCA_046590075.1 Agitococcus sp. | reverse complement strand
AGAGAATCACCCCCCCCTAAAATTCTTCATTTTTGCCTTTTGTTTCATGTAGAAAATCACCCCCCTATGTACTGATGAAAAATAATTTTTTAGTGCAGATTTTAACACTAATCATGTAGCTGTTTGCTTTGACAATCTACATGATTGAGATGTACCATCTGGCATAAGAAAAATCGTTTGTATGTGAGCACTATGGAAAGCAATCATAAATGGCCTCATAACAGTTTATCCGTACTGCGAACATCTCAGGCGGTTGTTCATATCAGTCATGGCATTAGCTTACGTCAGTATAAGTATTGGATTTTATTATTACACTTTTACCGTGAAACCTATAAGCAAACGCTATCGTCCGAAGGTGATGGTATCTATCGCGTGCCTATTGCCAAAATCGCCGAATATTTAGGTTATGAACCCGTTAAATCTGAGTTAAGGTCAGACTTTGAAGTGCTGCGTAAAGAACCTATCGTCATCAATATTTTGTCTAAAGATGGCCATAAAGCGCAGCGTGGCATGGGTTTTATTTCTGAGTGGGAAATTTCCAGTAAAACAATCGGCTTTCGCTTGCCTACGTTTCTTGAAAATGTGATGAAAGGTCTTGATGATGCCAAGGCGATTTTTCACTTGTTACACTGGGAAATATTTAGCAGTTTTAATGGTAAGTACGAAGCCATTATCTACAAACTTTGCAAAGATTACGTTGGCGTTCAACGCACGCCGTATATGACGATAGAAGATTTTCGACAGTATATTGGTTTGCAGGACAGTGAATATCCGCAATTTGCCGAGCTAAACCGTTGGACAATATCCAAACCCATCAAACTCATTAATGACAGCATCATCTCTGATATTTTAGTGACGGTAGACTTTAAGCGCAGTGGTCGCAAAGTTGAAGGTTTGTATTTTAAAGTCCAACTTAAGCAACAAGATATGTCTATCGCCTCGCTAACTGATAAGAGCCATGAGCCCCACCCCGCTTTTATTGATGCGCGCATTACCATTCCCATAGCAGAACAACAAACTTATCTAAAAAATCATAGTGTAGATGTTATTTTGGCAACTATTGAGCGTGCTAATTTGTTTGTGGATGACAAGATAAGCAAAGGTGAAGTTGTCAACATTGGTGCAATCTACAGCAGCGCCTTCTCTGGTCATTGGGGCGTGCAATACTTAGAACAAAAAGCTTTACTGGCTAAGGTACAAGAAAAAAAGACGACTACCCCAAAACGTAAACCTGTAATTGCTATAAGCGACAAGTCCAACGAATCTGAAAACAAAGAGTTGCTGCTAATTAAATGGAATAGCTTTTCTGAAGAAGAAAAAGCGGAGTATTTTAAACGAGCTTTAAACAATGTACCTAAAGTGATGAAGTCTATTGAGGTGCAAAAAGCAACACTAGACAATGCGATGATCCGCCCTATTCTTCGAATTGAGTTAGAAAAATTATTATCACCTTCAGCGTGATTTGTGACTGAATAAAAAATTGAGCATGCTCAATTTTTTTTATCATAAGAATTATCGCGTACTTTTCTTTTCAATCTTTTTTTGCACTGAGCCTGACGAAGTGTTCGGTGCTAGTGATTCGACAGACCCACCACGAACTAAGACTATATCAAAACTACATCTTCAGCATTTCAGCATAAGCATAAACATTATTTTTTCTATTTAAAATTGAGCATGCTCAATTTTTCGTTGACTAACGCACTTTGTGCGTTTTATAGTGGCGACCTTGTTTTCAACACTCATAATGTAAAGAGGATATGTTAATGGCAAAAGTCATACTGATAGCCAACCAAAAAGGAGGTGTTGGTAAATCTACGATAGCTACAACCCTAGGTACAGGGCTAAAGCGTCTAGGATATTCGGTGCTAATGCTTGATGCAGATACTCAACAATCATTGTCAAAATGGCGAGCCAGTGCTGAAGGTCTTCCGCATGAAAACGATATTCCTTGGGTTGAACGCTGGGACTCACCACTAATTGCAGAAAAAATACAAAAAGAACGTGAGCGTTATGATTTTATAATCATTGATAGCGCCAGTAACTTAGGACAAAAAGGGGATGCAACCCAAAAAATCATCTTGGGCGCGATTAAGTCTGCTGACTTCGTTTTGACACCTGTAGGCCCGTCACCGTTTGATGTTGATGGCAGTGAAGATTTTATTAGTTTATTAAGAGATATTTGGGAACGGTTTGGCGAGCAAAAGCCCCCTGTTTATTTCTTGATAAACGGAGTTCAACCAGGAACTACCTTAGGTCGCGAAGTTGGTGATTATGTGTCCAGCACCTATCAATTACCCGTATTAAATACCAAGTTGCAACTTCGTCAGGCGTATCGTCAATGTGTGTTTGATGGTAGTAGTATTTTTCATGTGGGAGATACACAAAGTAAAGCCAATGCATCCGCCTTTGTTGATGAGATATTGACCTTGTGCGAGCTTAAGACTGCGAAGAAAAAGAAGGCGATAGCAAAATGAGTAAAAAAGGATTCTTTGCTAATCGAAAAACAGATCAAGGCACATCATCACCCTCTAACATTGCCGCTATAGAAGAACGTTTTGATTTAGAAGAGTTTGAACGTCAAGTTGTAGCAGAAGCGCGCGCGAATAATGAAATTCGTCATATAGCCAAACAAGATATTGATCCTGACCCTAATCAGCCGCGTAGTGAGTTTGATCAAGATGCAATGAATGAGTTGCGTGCGAGCATCGAACAAAATGGCCTAATCCAACCAATTGTCGTACGCCAAGTGGGTGAGCGTTATCAAATTATTGCAGGCGAAAGACGTTGGCGCGCCTGTTTAATGATTCAAAGTATGCCATTCGTAGATGCTGTCATTCGTAATGACGTTGATCCATTGACGATATTATTACTACAAATTGCCGAAAACAATCATCGACAATCTATGACACCCATGGATATTGCGCGTGCCTATCAACGCGTAAAACAACTGTCGGGCGACTCACAAAAACAAGCTGCTGTAAGATTAGGTGTTTCTGAAAGTCAGATGTCGATTACCTTGGGTTTGATGAAGTCGCCACAATTAATTCAAGAATTAGCGACTGGCGGTAAGATTCGCGATATTACAACACTTAATATGGTCTATCGCTTACACGAGCAAGACCCAACAGCGGCTCAACAAGTGGTCAATGCCATACTTGAAGGACGCATTGAAACAGGCAGTGTCAGAAAACAAGTCAATAATATTCTACAGAAAAGCAAAGGCAAAATTGAGCATGCTCAAGAAATAAAACATCGAATTAAAGCAGATACGATTGAGCTAACCCAGGAAGGTGAAAGTGTATTGCTACGCTTTAAATCTAGAAAAGCCAGTTATGAAATTGAGTTACCTGTAGGTGCTGATGAGCTAGGTCAATTAGTGTCAATGCTACAGGGAAAGTTAGCGAATGAATAATAATAAAGACAGATTGCGCGTGCTAATGGCAGATGCCAATTTAGATACTTTGGCGATTACACAATTATTGGAGCAGAAAACTAAACGTAAATACAGTATTAGAACGGTGCAGGCTTGGGTTGCCAATCAGTCAAAGGCAAGTTCGCGGGAATGTCCTGAATGGGTAATTGAAAACTTAGAGCAGGTTATTAAAGGAATATAAGGCAAAGGTAATTTCCTTTTGAAATTAATTGAGCATGCTCAATTAATTGTTGATGATTGATGTCAAAGCCATTCGTCTTTGCTTGTTGATTCGTTTTACACAGGCTGAGCGAAGTAGAAGCCACTTTTTGCGATTGTAGTTTTGGCATCATCTGGATTTAAACAGACAAGCAACATTTGTTATGAAGCGAAAAAAATCAAAATTATCTTTAAAAATTGAGCATGCTCAATTTTAAGATTATTTGTTAGTTATTTAAATTAAAGCGGTTTGTATCTCATGTTCAATAAAATACAACCAACACAACTATGTCGATCATCACTAATTGTAGAGCGGTTACAAACAAAGCGTAATAATCAGTATAATTCAATAAATATGCGTAATATAATGCTCAAACATTGATTTAATAAAATTAAAAGCGCATGAAAACTCACATTTCACCTATCAATAATCTCGAAAAGCTCGCCGTTGAGTTAAAGACTCGTCGTCGTTATCAAAAAATCTCTCAAAGTGAATTGGCAGAGCGTTGTTTGTTGTCGCGCCGAACGATTACCAATATTGAAACCGCGCATAATGTGGGGCTTGAAGAGTTCTGTCGAATGGCTAACGCTTTAGGGTATGAAGTCGTGCTTCGTCCTCAGCAAACCGTCGTGTTTGAAGAATTAGCAACTGTGTTTTCCGATGAGGATGAGCAGTAATGTTGGCAGAACTTGAAACCTTGTTTCATCAAATACGTCGTTTGGATATTGTCACCCCTCAGGGAGTGAGTGGCATCTTGGCGCGTGAGTCACGTTATGTCTTTAACTATCAAGACGTGGCAGAGGAGGGGGCTGTGTCGTTGGTAATGCCGATTCGTCAAGAAAGCTACAGTAGCGGCGAGTTGATGGGCGTGTTTGCCATGAATCGCCCAGAAGGCTATTTACGCTACATAATTGAAGAGCGTCTAAAACGCTTAGGCGCACCAAGCGATATGTTTTTGTTGTATTTAGCAGGTGCAAATCAAATAGGCCGCTTAAATTATACCTTGGCAGGGCAGTCGCCACGCAACGCCACAGGTGAAGCGTTATCCACCTTATTGTCATCGCCATCTCTACCGCTTTTCCAACACTTAGTCGATTGTTATGCTTTAGGTTCGGGCATTTCAGGCGTGCAGCCGAAAACCTTAGTGCCGCTAATTCACCCCGATATTACTCCGCATCAACATACCTCTTTGCCTTTAGAAACGGTGATTGTCAAAGCAGAGGGGTTAGATTTTCCCTGTTTGGCACGTAATGAGTATTTATGTTTGTCTGTGGCAAAAGAAGCAGAATTTGACGTGCCCAATTTTTGGCTATCGGATGATGGTTTATTATTGATTGTGTCTCGATTCGATCGTCATGCTGACGGATCAGCGATTGGTTTTGAAGATATGGCGGTGTTAACAGGGCGTAGTACTGCCCAAAAATATGAAGGCAGTTATGAGATGATTGCCAAAGCGGTATCAATTTTTGCGGGCGTAGATGCCTTGAAACAATGTTATCGCCTATTTGAACGTGTCGCACTTTCTTGTAAGTTACGCGATGGCGATGCGCACTTAAAAAACTTTGGCATGATCTATCAGCATCCTGCCGCACCTAGACAGCTTGCGCCTGTATTTGATGTTGTTTGTACCGATATTTATCCCGAATTGGATGGCAAACTCGCCTTAAAGTTAAATAAACGCAAAAGCTTTCCCACTGAGCAGGAGCTAGTCGATTACGGGTTGCGTTTGGGTTTGACCATGAGTGATGCAAATAAAGTACTTCGCCGTATAGATGAAGCCTTTTCGCAAGTGTGTCATCGGTTAGAAAACGATGAAAGATACCGCAGTGATGATTTACTCAAGCGTATTCGTAGTGCGGTGTATTGTGATGTTTAATTGTGGGTAAAATTGAATTAGAGTTATATAGCAACAGCATGAAATATTAGCGCGAATCAAGTGGGCTATTCAGTCAGGTGTTGGTGTTGTTAGACGTCAACATATCATAATTCATAATAAATACATCGTTTAACAGCAAGACATATCTACATTGGTCACAAAATAAGCTATACACTCCCTATGTGCCACTCAAATAATGCTTACAATTTAATTAAAAAATTAGTTATTAGGTTGTAGTTTTTAATGCCATCTTTAAAAGCTGGAAGTGATAAATATTCTTGCATTCACGCGGCTAATTTGTACGGAAGGGTAGGGCTCTATGACTATTTTGCTTTAATAAGTTGCGCTAAAGGCTGGGCTATAAATAACGAAGAAAATCTTTTCAGCTTACAAATGGGGTCATCAGCTAAATAGTTTTAGTTAATTGAGCATGCTCAATTTTAATAAACGGAATGTAAATCGGATCAAATTAAAAAATATTAAACAATGAACGCAGGTCTCCTCTGGCAATTTTAATTTTCAGAGGATAAATAATGGATATTTCCTGCCCGTCTTGCGCAGAACCGTGGGACACAGTTCATCTTTGTTGTAATGCTATTTATGACACTGACTTATACGATATTGATGAGGAGTTATGTACTGACTTTGCGGGAGTGCTTACAGATGTCTATCTTAAAGCATTTGAGCAAGCAGGCTGGTTATTTGCTGGCACACACGTACATACGTTTATAAGCTGCCCTTGTTGCAAGGAAAAGGTATTACGTCCAGATTCGACATTACGAATTAAAACTAGACAGTTATTAGCCGAGTTGATGGGTGATGATATAGACGGATTTATTTCTTTTTCTAAAGATATTGATGCGATTCAGAATGCCCGCCATTCTTGATTCCTAAGTGCAAAAACTGTAGCTTAACCAATAAACGCCTTGTGTCATTTTGACCTTGGCGTTTGCTTTTTAGGAAAACAAAAAAATGATGAATACTTGGAGTGAGATGGGTCAATTTGCCTATGACGGATGTGTAAAAATGGGTACAACTATTAGTTATGGTGATGATGATAGTGTCCATGTCACTGCCGAAAACTATATGGCATTGCGCTTTGCTTTTATCGGCCGAGTTGCCGAAGTAGGAGCATCCTATACCAGTGCTGCGGTAGGTAGTATGGGGGAATGGCTGTTTAACCATCTGAATACGCAAGGAATTATGCAATATGTTGCCGTTATTCTGGTTCGCGAAGGCTATGCTATTCGTGAATCTGATACGCATATTCGCGTTATAAGATAACCCTGTTTTAAGCGATATTCATATTCGATGAATGCAGGTCTCTGAGGGCAATTTCAAATAACCCTCTCAATGGAGATCTCAAATGACATTAACTGTCACCTTGCAAGTGAATCAACCACGTTTAATTGGTAACTTAAAACACGCCTTTAGCAATCAGAGCACTTTTTTAAGTGAGTTGATGCAAAATGCCCGCCGTGCTGGTGCAACAGAAGTTCGTTTTGAATTTCATGCGCCAAATACATTAGTTGTTTTCGACAATGGCCACGGTATCGACAACTTGCAAAATTTGTTGACGATTGCCGAGTCTGGTTGGGATGATACCGTTTGTAGTGAAGAACGTCCTTTTGGTATGGGCTTTATGTCAGCACTATTTGCCGCAAACAAAATTGAAGTGTCTAGCCACTATAAATGTTTGCGTTTTGAGCGTGAAGATGCAATTCAGCAACTGCCTATTCAAATCGAATCGTGTGACTTTCAACAAGGCACATGCATTGCTTTGGAGGGTATATCGCTATCGCATGGTTCCTTAAAAAGCAGCGTCAAAGCGTATGCGCGGGGTTTTTCGATACCCGTGTATTTTGATGATGAATTGTGTTTATGTGAGCACTCATGGAACAACTTAATTTCTCAGCCTCAACACCCTTCATTTGAAGCATTTGCCGAAGTGTCTGGCATTGTCAAAGTTGCTTTTGATGTAAGTTGCTTGGACTGTTCTGTTACCAAAGCAACGGCTTCTTTTTCGAACTCCGTGCTAAATGGTGGGCAGGGTATTGCTGTTTCCATCGGTCACCTCATCAGTAGATTGGCTACCTTAACAAAGTGTCCTGCTACATTAGACCACTACACTGCTGTCCAATTGGTGTGGTTTGCACGAAATACATGAACGTAGTTATCTAGTATTGCTGAAAATGAAACATAATTAGCCGAAGATTGCTTCATAACTTCAAAAGGGTTGAGTAATGATTAAGACGAATAACCAAAGCGCATTCAATGAGAGTGAGGCATGAGCCGTTATCAGCCGCCCTACAGCATCACACCGCCAATTCTTAATCGGGTGGCTGACATTAGCGAACTCTTAGGGCGATGGTCGGCGACCAGTAAAAACAGCTTATCGCCACAATTACGCCGCGATAACCGTATTAAAACCATTCAAGCCTCACTCGCTATCGAAAACAACAGCCTCAGCCTAGAGCAAGTAACCGCCGTGTTAGACGGTAAGCGTGTGTTAGGTTTACCGCACGAAATCCAAGAAGTGCGTAATGCCTTTATCGCCTACGAACAACTCAACGACTGGCAGCCCGACACACTGGCGCATTTGCTCGCCGCTCATCACGCACTCATGGCAGGTTTGCTCGATGACGCTGGCCAGTTTAGACAAGACGGTGTCGGTATCTATCGCGGTAAAGAATTGGTACACATGGCACCACCTGCCAATCGTGTGCCTGTACTGATGCAAAATTTAGTCGATTGGCTCAACACCAGTAACATTCACCCGTTAATTGCCAGTTGTATTTTTCATTATGAGTTTGAGTTTATCCATCCCTTTGCTGACGGCAACGGACGTATGGGGCGATTATGGCAAACCTTAATGTTAAGTCGTTGGAATCCGATACTGGCCTATTTGCCTGTAGAAACGGTGATACGCAAGCAACAACAGCAGTATTATCACGCGCTGCAACAATCTGACCAAGCCGCCGACTCCACGCCCTTTATTGCCTTTATGTTGGATGCCTTGCATACCGCGATGTTGGAAGTGATGGTGAGTGATGAACAAAGTTCGGAGAAAAGTGCGGTAAAAAGTTCGGAGAAAATTCTACAAATGTTAGCGCAACAACCGACACTGACCGCCAAACAACTCGCCCAACAATTAGAACTGAGTCCTCGCGCCATCGAAAAAAATATTGCTCAACTGAAAGCGGCAGGGCAGTTAAAACGTGTGGGTGCGGCAAAAGGTGGGTATTGGGAAGTAGTGGTATAAAACGAATGTATAAGTACCATTAAGAAAAATCAGCCCTATGGATAAGGAATAAATCAAAACATGAGTACTGCCAAAATTATAAATGCCTATCAGCAATGGCAAGCCTTTCTTAATGAATGGCCTCTTGAGAAATTAGAAAGTCTTACGCTAGATGAATACTACAGCATCAGCAGTGATACTGGCTTTTTTCAATGGTTGATGACGCACACTAAGGATATTGGCGAATTTAATGAAGGGCCATTAAGTGCAGGTATTCGCCCACGTCCTAAAGACAGGGCTAATAATAAAGTTGCAGATGATGTTAGAACTAACAGTCATTATATTTGGTACGCCATTTTAGGCGACACTCCAGAAGCGGCATTTGCTACCCTCAAAAATGAACTGTTAAATAGTGTTTATGCAGCTCAAAAAGGTGATTTAGGTAGTATTGATGCGCTTAAAAAAGCACCTGGAACATTGGCTTGGAAAGTCGCTTTTCTTTATCAAGATCAATTACATCCCCAAATACTCCCGTTTTACACCAGAAAGCAAATTAGACGTGTTATAGCAGATGGTACTGGTCTTAAAACTGAAGAGCTACATAAACGGTTAATTTCTCATCGAGGTGATAAGGGCTTATTGGAATATGCCGACGAACTAATAAAAAATAAGCAGAAAAATTTGGATAATCAAACCAATCAGACGCTGTTAGAGTTGGAAGATGAAAATCCATCGCTCGTTAACGTGCTGCCACTTAACCAAATTTTGTATGGCCCACCTGGTACAGGTAAGACCTATAGCACAATCAACGCTGCTTTGCGTATTTTAGAACCTGCGCTTTTGGACGATAAAAGCGTCACTCGTGAAAAAATGATTGAAGCTTTTCATGGTTTTTTAAAGAAAAAGCAAATTGTTTTTTGTACCTTTCATCAAAGTTTTAGTTACGAAGACTTTGTTGAGGGATTGAGAGCAGAAACCCAGAATGGTTCACTTAATTATCATATTGAGGATGGAGTATTCAAACAGCTGTGCATACAGGCGCAAAGAGGCCATACCCAAGAGCATGATCCTTTTGATCAGGCCATTCATAAGCTGCATCAATTGCTGAACGAAAACGAAGGCCGTTTGACAATGGACACCGTCAAAATGAAGGCTTTCGATGTGGAGTACTCTGAAGGCCCCACTTTTTTTATTTATCCACAGAGCAATCAATCCCTCACACAGGGCTATTGTGGCAATATGAATTTGGTACGAAAGCTGTATCAAACAGGAACCAAAGACGGTATTTATAATGCTTCCTATGTAGAGGGTATGCTTAATTTTTTGAAGAAAAAATGCGGTCTGCCACCATATGAGCAGACGCAAAAACCTATTGGGAAACCAGAGAAATTTGTTTTAATTATCGATGAAATCAACCGTGGCAACATTTCGCGTATTTTTGGTGAGTTAATTACGCTTATTGAGCCATCTAAGCGTGCAGGAGCAGAGGAAGAACTGTGTGTTTCATTACCTTATTCAAAAGAGTTATTTAGTATTCCCTATAATGTTTATTTAATAGGCACAATGAACTCTGCCGACCGCTCATTGGCAGGACTAGATATTGCCCTTCGCCGTCGCTTTGTATTCCAAGAAATGCCGCCCCGACCAGACTTGCTGGATGCAGTAGAAGTAGAGGGTGTCAATATTGGCCACTTGTTGCGTACTATGAATGAGCGCATAGAAGTTTTGCTTGATCGTGACCATTGCTTGGGTCACGCTTATTTTATGCCGCTTCAAAAAAATAACACTATCGAACTGCTTGCATCCATTTTTCGTAATCAAATATTGCCGTTATTACAGGAGTATTTTTTTGAGGATTGGCAGCGCATCCATTGGGTGCTTAACGACCACCGTAAAGCTAATAACGATAAATTTGTATATCAAGCAGCACAAAACAAACTAGCGTTATTTGGTAATGTCGATGGTCTTCCCGAGCATACCCGTCCTTGGTGCATTAATAGCGCAGCCTTTGAGAGGGCATCAGCTTATCAAGGTATTATCAATGGCAAGGCGATTGACGGTGGAGTGCCATCAGAGAGCGATATTGCGTGAAGCCTATTATCACAGTACGCGAATATGCTTGCCTTACTACGCAGCCAGTCACGGCATCGATTGACCTTGCACAAATATCTGTCACTGCCTTTGACTGGTTGTTAAGTGAGTCATTTAGCAAGAGTGGCGCTGCACTGGTACAGTTAGAAGGGCGTTTTTCCCTTAAGCTGGATAATTTTGTTGGTATAGTCGAGACTCCTTGTGGAACATTGCTAGAAATTTTGCCAAAACACTTTGAGGAAGGTGATTGTAAAAAACAAAGTCGAGCGTTGTTGCGTAAAATGATTTCTAAAGCAATGAACCTCCCAGTACGGAAAGTAGGTATAAGCAGTCTAGAGCTTTTTGATGCACCATTATCTGAATGGGTGATGAATGAGTTTTTACAGGCGCTTGAACATTTGGTTAAAAAGGGCATACGTTTTGATTATCAACGTATTGAAGAAGAGCAAAAATTCTTACGTGGTCAGCTCAACATAGTTGCACAAATGCGACAACCCCCTGCACGACAGCATCAGTTTCAGATTCGCCATGATATTTTTCTGCCAGATCGCCCAGAGAACCGTTTGCTAAAACTGGCACTAGAAAAAGTCTGCCAATCAACACAGGACGGTAGTAATTGGCGTTTAGCGCATGAGTTAAGAGGATTATTGTCTGAGGTCCCTGCCAGTAAGCAAATTAGTGATGATTTTAAAGCATGGCGTAACGACCGTTTGATGGCTCATTATCAGACCATTAAGCCTTGGTGTGAGTTAATTATTAATAGACACATGCCTTTGGCAGTGGCAGGACAGTGGCAAGGCATGAGCATGCTATTTCCCATGGAAACACTATTTGAACGCTATGTTGAGTCTTGGCTGCGGCAAAATTTACTTGCTACTGCCCAACTTAAAGCACAGGCGACTAGCCAATACCTTTGTCAGCATGACAACGCTCGAATGTTTTGCCTGAAGCCAGATTTTCTAGTTAACCAAGAAAAACAGATATGGGTGCTGGATGCTAAGTGGAAGCGGCTAAGTGGCACGGATAAGGCTAATAAGTATGGCCTCAGCCAAGCAGACTTTTATCAATTGTTTGCTTATGGTCATAAGTACTTAGATGGTAAGGGTGAGTTAATCTTAATCTATCCTAAACTGGCTTCATTTAAGGACGGGCTGCCAGTGTTTAATTTAGGTAGTGAACTTAATTTATGGGTTCTGCCTTTTGACCTTGATAATGATCAACTTGTGAACTCCAGTCTCTCGTCTTTACCATTAAAGCAACAAGGTTTTGAGCTAGAAGACAGAGTTTAAATGGCCCAAATTTTGCCCACCAAACAGAAAGTGGCACTTCCCACAATCCTGACCCAAAATACACAATTTCACGACCTGCATACAAAACAATGCCCGGTTGAAAATGGCATACTTCGGTTTCTTGTAAGTGTTTTAGGGCTTTAAAATCTTTAGCATCCACCGTAGCACTGGCCTTAACCTCAATACCTGTTAATTTCCCCATTCTATCTTCAAGAATAAAATCGACTTCAATATTGTTTTGAGTTCGATAATGCCACAGGCTGAGATGTTGGCTTGTTGCAAGATTCACTTCAAACGCCAGAATTGAAGTTATTCAGAGAGATATTGTTTAATCTATTACTTCTTAAACTAACTGTTTTCATAAGTGTAGTAGACAAAAAACTTAAACTTTGGTACTGAAAAGAAAGCTAGAAAATAGATTTTCAACAACAGCCATAGAAGAATTAAGCCGATGGTCTCCAGAGATTAA
>JBKJUH010000306.1:0-4165 GCA_046590075.1 Agitococcus sp. | reverse complement strand
GTCACGCCATGCGGCTGCAAGTAGTCGGTCACTACTTCTACTACGCGTTGCCCTGCGACTGTGGTAAATTCACCAGGGCAACACACCATCGCTAATTGTCCTATGCGAATAATCTGTAACGGCAATACCGTTGGCACCATCGCGCAATGATGAATCGCCCCTTGAGCCGCTTGCCTTTTTAACTCACCGACTAGAGGGTCAGCAAAACTTGGCAGCATTAATTTGGCCAACGACTGCCCTAAAATTTGTTTGCGCCCTGCTTCTAACAAAATGTCTTTCTTGCCTTGCGCTGCATACAGCCGTTGATAATACCGTTGTTCATCGGGTGTTAATTTTGCCTTGAGGCGTAAGCGCGTTTCTTTTACGGCTCGTGCAATCTGCTTGGTCACCATTGCTAACGCGCTCGGCATTCCCGGCCCATCTACGCGTGTGCCTGCAAAAAAGGCGACACCATGACACGGCTCACTGGTATAAGCCTCGTTATTGCCGTTGGCGTAACGGGAGTCAGCGTGCTGCCGACTAAAATCGAGGTACGTTAAAATGCTATCAATACCACCACTGAGTTGTTCTGAGGCGTTGTTTGCTACCACGTCGAGTGCGTGTTTCGCTTGATATTGGCCATTTTTTTCGGCATAGGCATATTCATCTGTACCTTTGATGGTACGACGACGGGCAATATCACCCTGCCCCTGATAATGCGGCGACACATCGCCTGCTGTCGCTTGAGCAAAAATCGCCACGGGAGACTTCACCCCTAGCGTTTGTAATTGTTGCTCGACTGATGCAGCGGCATAACCTTTGTTATCGCCCGAATATTTATCCTGCGTACCACCAATACACGTAGCATGAACACCAAATAACGACAATAACGCCTGTAATTCACCGTGTTGACGAAAGCTGAGTATGGGCATTTCGCGGTCTACAGCGAGGTGTGTTTGCTGTTCGCTACGCGGCTCAACTTCTGGATTACGATTATACGCACGCAACGAACGATTCCACGCCACGGGAATATGTTCCGCCAAACGACCACTGGCTAACGCTAGTTCTGTAGGTTCGGCATTCTGCCAAGCCTCGATAATAGCATCGACGCTGGCTGTGACAATTTGCTGAAGATTGTCGGGTACAAAACCCGGTGTTACCACATTGTACAAGACATCATGGCTACAACCGCCCGGCCCTGAGTGCGTGTGGGTGCAGGTCAATACCAATGCGCTTTCCTTAAAGCTATTAGCCATTTTTTGCTTGAGTTGGCTGATGACACCTGTACGCATGGCATAGGTGACATAACCCAAATCGAGGCAACAGAAGATAAGTGCTTGGCCTTGCGCGTCGCGCAGATAAAAGGCACGGGCAAACAAAGGCGTACTCTTGCCCCATGCGCGGTTATGCCACCTACCATAACCCATCATGGCATAACCTTGGGCTTGGACGTGAATTTCGCGCTTGCTCCAACCTGCTTCGTACATCTGCCACCCCATCTAGCAAAAAGAAAGTTCTAATGCTGCTGTTATTTAGTCTTTACTTGAGTTTGGCCAAGATAAGCATGTAGTCACCTCTTGAGAGCATAGGTATCTACACATCTTTTTATAGGGCGCAAAATTAGGATTATAGCCATGAAGTAGGTCAGGTTTTAACCTGACTTGGCTCAGTCGGATTAAAATCCGACCTACAACGCAACTTCTGGCAAACTTTTTCTGAGTGTCGCAATGGCCGATGTTGGCAAATCCAATTCCTCACCCAGTTGTATATAACTATCCAACATTAATCGAGTTTGCACGCCCACTTTAGAAAAGTGATATTGCAAATACACTTCTAAATTAAACGGAAACAAGCGACGGGCTATCGGCAATAGCAGTTTCCACGTTAATGGCTTAAATAAGGGCATTAGCAAGACCATAGATGCGCCCGATTTAGCCGCTGTCACCGCTACTGCTTGTTGAGCTGCCTTTAAACCTTGCTTGAGTTGAGGGCTACTTGGCAAACTGTTTAATTGCCAGTGATTGCTTTCTAAGGTGGCAATTAACGATTGAAACAACGCAGTATTGCTTGCAGTTGCTCGGACAAAATCAGGGACGATGCGCGCGCGTAAACCGCCACTCTCTAAAGCCCAATAAACAGCTTTAACACGCTCTTTTTCACCTGCGAGCAGGGTTGGCACTAAAGGCGGTAAAAAATAGGCCAAGCCCTCTAAACCTTGCTCTTTGGGCAATGGCGACTGAAAGCTAATAAAAGGAATCATACCTTGTACCACTTGTGTCGCTGGCACGATACGTCGCACGCGGTCGCCATCGTTAATATCAGGCTGCAAACAAACCACCGTTGCGTCGCCGACGGCAGCTAAGACGCTGGCTGCTAACTCTCCACGTAAGGCATCGGATGGCAAAGCTAACCACACTTGCTGCCAATTATTTTCCGCGACCATAGCAACATCACTTATCACCCCAAAGTCACTAAACTGTTCGGTACGATGACTAAAACGGCCAAGATGATGCAACGTTAAGCCTTGCTTTAAGCTATCGGCATATTTTTCTTTAACAAAAAAACTGATTTGATGACCTGCTTTCGCCAAATACAAGGCATAAACCTGACCCACCGCCCCTGCACCAACGACAAGAATATTCATAACATCTCCCAAGCATGATTAAATCTGCCGTATGGCGAAAATGGTTAATTCAACGGCATCACAGCTATACCTGAATAGCATTTTTGGCACTGTAATAAAGAATCAACGCATCCACCATTTCAATTAATTCCTCTAGCAACTCTTTGCCTTCTTTGCGCTTGGCCAGTAATGCCGCTTGCAGAATTTGTTCACACGACTCACTCAACATCCAGCCTATGCGCTGCGCCCGTTGGCGTGGTAATGTTGTTCTAAGCACCAAAACTTCCGACAATACACTGGCAATCCGACGATTCGACTCTCGTACTAACTCCTGTAATGACGGCTCAGCGCGTAATACCATCAACAAAGGTACATAACCTGCGGACTGTTGATAAAGACTAAACAAAGCCTGTAACAAATGCCGCGAACTTTGCTCGGTAGAACCTGCAAAATCACTTAATTGTCTCGCCAAATTGGTATCAACCGACAGCATCGTCCGTTCCGCTAACGCTGCAAAAACTGCCAATCGATTTTCAAAATAATGATAAATCGAGGGCAGAGACACTGCTGAAGTATCGGCAATGGCCTGCATAGTCGTGGCTTCTATTCCCTGCTCAACAAGGAGTTTTGCCGCTGTATCCAAAATAGTATTCAGCTTAAGGCGAGAACGCTCCTGAACAGGAAGTACGCGCTGATGTGGTTTGTTGACAGTTGTCCGAGTCTTGATATTGGCCATAAAAACATCCTAAATTGATAGTTATTCAGCTATTATCATAGTCAAAATATAGCGTGCTGTCCTGTTGATTCTATCTGTTTAACATCACAATGATGGTTTATCTTGGTTAACTCCCAACAACGTCACGTGTTGCGCCCTAAGCGGCGTCGAGGAGGCTTAGCCAACATCCACCAACTAATTCTGATACCCAAACTCAAACTCCGCCAACTCTCCCCTTTCGCCATTCAACCAAGTCTGTTCAACAAAACGCGCACGCTCCTGTCCCAATAACAACACACTTGACGCTCGCGTACCATAAACAGGCAATTTAATAAACGCCGTCGCTAACATGCGCTCCCACTCTATACTTACGCCTGTGATGGGCAACTCCTCATCTAAAGGTTGAGTTTGGTCGGTTAATAACTGCAAAAAACTATCAGTATTTTTGATGGGTTGACTGACTAACTCCGCCAAGCCTGCTTTCAGTCGTTGCGTTTTTGGCCACGGGCTATCTAATAAATGATTACTTAAACCGTATAAACCTGCCGCCAATAATTGCGGCTCTGTGCCCCGATTACTAAAAACAGCCGCTTGTTGCCTAGTACCCACCACCAAATTAAAACCACTATAATCATCGGCCTGTTGAGCGATTTTTTGCAAATAGGCTAAAGGCTCGTCGTGTCCTTGTAAAAAGTTAGCGACTAAAAAACCGCGAGATAAGGCACCCACAGGCGGATTAGGCTCACGATAATTGGTCAATACCGCCCAACGTCCACAACGAGTAACACCTAGCCAAGTGCCGCCTGCTTTTTCGTCACGGCCTGCTAATAATTGCGGCGCGTCTGGCC
>JBKJUH010000372.1:0-10379 GCA_046590075.1 Agitococcus sp. | reverse complement strand
ACGCTACCGATGTCAGCAAGCCTAAAAATAACAAAGCAAAATTGGGCGATATCGTTGCATTAAATAACACTCAATTTTTAGTGATTGAACAAGGTGAGTTTGCCGATGGTAAAATTCACAATTATATTTACTTGCTGGATTTAGCCAACGCCACCGACTTAAGCGCGAAAAAAGTGGACTCTAAAGAGTTGGAATATGTGACAAAATTGAGCGATTTAACCCATGCTCAAATTGTCCTCGGCAGTAAAAAGCGTTTGTTCGACCTGAAAGATTATGGTTGGTTAGCCGAAAAAGCCGAAGGTTTGGCGTTAATCGACAGTAAAACCATTGCCATTATTAACGATAATGATTTTGGCTTAGGTGTTAAATTAAGCAATACCGCCGAAACTGACCCTGCCGAGTTAACCGTAGATAACGATGGTGTGATGACACCTGCCGATGCCAATAAAGTTGTTGGTTATCACTTGGTTAAAGGCAAAGTTGAAGAGCGCGCTACGCAGCTTTGGATTATTAAAACCAAAACTGAGTTGAGCAAAATGTAACACTCACTCGTACGAGTGAGGTCAGGACTTACGCACCGCGATGCGATTAGCGCGTTTTAAATCCTCCCCAGCCCTCCTTTGCAAAAGGAGGGAGTTTTCCCCCTTTCGTAAAGGGGGCTAGGGGGATTTAGTGAGCAAATAAGCGATAACCGCGTAAGTCCTATTCGTAAACGTCAAATTTTTTGACCTTGCTATTAACGGCGTTCACGCCCTGCTGCTATATCATCTAAAATATCATCAATACTCATTTGCGGTTGCGAGCGTTGTTTTTCATGAAATGCGGATAAGCCAGCAACATTCAATGCGGATGTTAATGGCGTAACAACCTGACGAATTTCATAACGATTACCATCAAATTCAACAAATACGGAATCAGTATCCGCTTGATGAAAAATAGCTGAAGGATTGGCTTGCACTTGCGCTATATCATATATTTGCATGTTGATTTCTACCTATAGTTGAATAAAAGGTATGCCTAATGCGGCGGCATACTGTATTAAACCTTGCTTTTTGCCTGTGCCGTCCAATGTCAGTAAAGGTGCTTGAAGTGCTTTTGCCAATACTAGCAAATAGGCATCATAAGAATACATACGCTGGCTTGTGGCAAGATCAAATGTTTGAAGATGAAAAAATGAGTCAATCGCTATTAATTCAATGTTCATTGCCTGATAAAGCGTGTAAGCAGTCATAGCGTGTTCTTTGCTCATGTTGGTGTGGTTATTTGCTTTCACACGAGCAGACAAGGCATTTGCTATTTCATAAGGCAAAGAGGCTGGACTGATTAAACGTGCGCCTAGCGTGGCTTGAATAATGCGGCCAGCCATTAGTTCCGAAAGAAGCAACGCCAATACAGCACTGGCATCAATCACAATGACATTTGACATACAGTAGAGTTTCCTTTCAAAAGTTGTCGATATGAAATATGCGGCAGTAGCAAAAGTCAGACTTTAATTGCTTGTTTTACAAAAAACATCACTTCACCCTTTGCCAAAACACAGGATTCACTTCCACGCTTTTATCACCCATCGACAGCCAAATTTGACCTTGTTCAATGGTGCATTGTATTTGCATCGTCCGTTCGACCCTATTTTCGAGCATCTTAGTTTCCGCTTGAACAATGCTAATCACCGTTAAATTGTCAAAACGGGTGAGCTTGTCGTTAATCTTTTTCCACCAGACATCGGCACTGTTACCGCCATAAGTAAACAGCACCACTTGTTGTGCGCGGCCACAGGCTTTACGAATGCGTTTTTCGTCGGGTTGGCCTAAATCAATCCATAATTCCACTTCATCACGCAGGTTTTTTTGCCAAATATCGGGTTCGTCGTCGGCACTTAAACCTTTGGTAAATTGTAGGAACTCACTGGCATAAATGGCAAAAGCCAACACGCGAATCATCATGCGTTCATTGGTTTCCGACGGATGTTGAGCAATCGTCAGCGCATGATTTTGATAATAGTTTCTGTCCATGTCGCTAATTTGCAGTTCAGCTTTAAAAATAGTGGACTTGAGAGCCATGCGCGGTATCCGTGAAATAAAAATTAACAATGAAATAGTTACAGCAGAGTGGGCGGTAAAATAGCAGAAAAACGGCAGTCTCGTGTCAATTAAGTTAAACTGTAGGCTTATCACCTGCACTCCAATCGGCCTATTTTTAATGACTGAACCTTTAAGCATCGCTCCCGAAATGTCCATCGCACCACCCATTGCTGCCAGCTTTAATGAGTTGGGATTACAGACCTTGTTATTGTCAGCAATTCATGCGTTGGGCTATCAACAGCCCACACCGATTCAATTACAGGCGATTCCTGCGATATTGCAAGGCCGAGATGTGGTGGCAGGGGCAGAAACAGGTTCAGGCAAAACAGCGGCCTTTGCGTTGCCGTTGTTGCAGCGTTTAAGTAGTACGCCTAGTACCGCCACACGGTCAATGGGCAATCAAATTCGCGCGTTGATTATTGCGCCAACGCGTGAATTAGCGGTGCAAATTGGCGAGGCGATTGCGGCTTATGGTCAATATCAGCAACCACGTTTAAAAGTATGTACTGTCTTTGGCGGTGTCGGTTTGAATCCCCAGTTATTAGCGTTGCGCGGTGGTGCGGATATTGTTGTGGCGACAACAGGACGGTTATTGGATATTGTCCAGCATAATGGTGTGAAGTTTGATGCTTTAGAAACCTTAGTCTTAGATGAAGCCGACAAAATGCTCGGTTTGGGTTTTAGTGATGAGTTAAATCAGATTTTATCGTTGTTGCCAAAAATACGGCAAAATCTGTTGTTTTCGGCGACTTTCCCACCCGAATTGAGCTTTTTAATCGCCAAGTTATTAAAAAATCCTGTAGCAATTAATATCGCTAAACAAGATGATACGTTGATTGAACAGCACGTTTACATCGTTGATGCCGAACGAAAAAATGCCTTATTGATTCATCTCATGCAAACGGGTGATTGGCAGCAGGTGTTGGTATTTGCCAGCGCAAAAAATACCTGTAATCGTTTGGTGTTAAAGTTAGAAAAAGCAGGCATTCAAGCGGCGGCCTTTCACGGTGATTTAAGCCAAAGTGCGCGTAATAATGCCTTGCGTGATTTTAAGGCGCGGCAAATTCGCGTGTTGATTGCTACCGATGTTGCCTCACGCGGTATTGATATTGAACAATTGCCTTATGTGGTGAATTTTGATTTGCCACGTTCGCCCAATGATTATATTCATCGTATTGGCCGCACAGGACGTGCAGGACAACACGGCCAAGCCATTGCGTTAATTTGTCCAGATGAATACGCGCATTTTCAATTGATTGAGAAACGCATGAAAAAACGCTTGCCGCGTGAGCAAGTGGCAGGCTTTGAAGTGAGTGAAACTGGGGTTTTAGGAGAATAACATGTCTGTTTACACGCAATTATCCTTAGCCGAAATTCAAAGTTTCGCCAAACAATACAGCTTAGAAATAGTCAGTTGCCAAGCGATTCAAAGCGGCATCGAAAACAGTAATTATTTTCTAACGGCTGATGATGGCCGTCAATATGTTTTAACCTTATTTGAAGAACTGAATCAGCAAGAAGCGGCATTTTTAGCGCCATTATTACAGCATTTACAACAAGCAGGGGTGTCCGTTGCTGCGCCTTTAGTGGCAAATAATGGTGATAGTTTATTAACGTTAAACGACAAGCCGGCGCAAATTGCACCACGTATTATCGGTAATCATCCGCAACCTGTCACGGTTGCTCAATGTTCGGCGATTGGTGCAGCATTGGCGACTTTGCATTTGGCGTTAAAGAAATATCCCTTAAAACGTCTGAACGCGCATGGCACAACATGGTGGCAAGCCGAAGCGAAAAAAGCGCGCGCCAAAATGACGGCTATTGAGCAACTATTGTTAGATACCGTGCTAGAAGATTTTGAAGAAACCATTGAAGATTTTGATGATTTACCCAAAGGTTTAATTCATGGCGATTTATTCCGCGATAACACCTTATTTGATGGTGATAAATTAAGTGCGATTTTAGACTTTTCCGAAGCAGGCAAAGATTATTGGTTGATAGACATCGCCATTACCATCAATGACTTTTGCAGCGATTGGCCAAATGTCAGCTTAAATAATGAGTTATATCAAGCGTTTTTAACAGCCTATCAACAAGTACGGCCTTTGACCGAAGACGAACATGAAGTATTACCAACGTTTTTAGCCATGGCCGCCACGCGCTTTTGGTTGTCGCGTTTAAGTGTTGCCCGCCGTAATGCCGAAGAAGGACGGACGGGTGAAGATGTGCTGCAAAAAGACCCACTAGAAATGTTGGCGATGGTGAAGGTGCGATTAGCGTGAATTATGCACCCTCTCTCTAACTCTCTCCCTGAATAGGGAGAGAGGGCTTGATTTTGAACACCTACATTAAACGATATTTGGAAAACAACACTCATGGTCAACATCGGACAATTAAATAGCCTCGAAGTCGTCGGCCAATTCAAACAAGAGTGGCTGTTAGAAGGTGGCAAATTTGGCGACATTCCTCTACCCAAAAAAGACGCACCGCAAGGCATTCTTATTGGCGCAATGGTCGAAACCTTTATTTATATCGACGCAGACGGCTATTTAGTCGCCACCAGTCATCCACCACTGGCGCAAGTGGGTGAAATCGCGTGGCTAAAAGTCATGGAGGCCAATGCGGACGGCGCATGGTTAGATTGGGGTATGGACGAAGATTTATTCCTGCCGCCTAGCGAGCAACAAAGTCCTGTTGAGGCAAATCGTTATTGTATGGTGCGTGTGTTATTTGATGAGAAAAAAGGCCTATACGCATCGTCCTATCTCAATGACTTCTTAAAAGATGAAGCCAGTGAATTTGAGCAAGGTCAACAAGTCAGCATCATGATTGGCAACGCCACCGACTTAGGCTACAAAGTGGTGATTAACCATCAATATTGGGGCTTGTTATACGCCAATGAAGTCTTTCAGCCGATTTACAAAGGCCAAGTCATAGTAGGCTATATCAAAAAACTGCGTGAAGACCAGCGTTTAGATGTCTCACTCGCGCCCTTTGGTTTTGCCAAAGTGGTGAGTATTACCGATACCATTTTAGCCAAACTGAGCGAAAACAACGGTTTTATTGCTTTAAGTGATAAAAGTAGCCCCGAAGACATTTACGAGGTCTTTGGTGTCAGTAAAAAAGTGTTCAAACAAGCCATTGGCATACTTTTTAAACAGCGCAGTATTGTTATTGAGCCTCAAGGCATTCGCTTGTCTTAAAATCGCACTTGCCTAGCGCATAGTAATTCGGCACAGTAGTCGGCTAATTTATTGCTATATCTCTATAGTTATCTAAGTCATTCAAGCATTTCTAGGCTTTAGACAGCATGGCCAAAAACAACAAACCTCAACAAACCTTAAAAATCGCCTTTTTGGGCGGTCGGGGTAGCGGTAAAACCACGCTCATGGCCAGTTATTTAGGTCATATGGCCAGTCATCGCTGGCAAAAAGAACATAAATACTATTTAGGCTCGCCCGATTCTGCCGATTCCAAACGCTTAAATGGTCAATTTCAAGGCTTATGTGACGGCCATTTTCCCGAAGCAACGGTTAAACGTGCGACAGCGTATCGTTTTCATATGCACGTTCAGGATTGTGAAGGTGTACCGCTAGAAATCCAATGGCTTGATTACCCCGGTGAATGGTGGGAGCGCGAGCCAATGGATGCCAAAGAGCGCAAACAACGTGACGAAGCCCTAAAAAACATGATGCAAAGCCAAGTTTGTTTTTTAGTAATTGATGGTGCTGAGTTAAAAAAGCATGGCGAAAAATACCTGCGTTCGTATCTTGCCCACATGACCAACGAAATCGCCAACCTATTACGGCAAAATACCAGTAAAAAACGCAGTAAGCAGTTGCGGGATATGGTGTGGATTTTGGCGTTAAGTAAAGCCGATTTATTAGAAAAAAATGTCACCGCAGGCGATTTTGCCGACTTTGTCAATCGTTACGCTGCCGACCAAATTCATACCTTGCGCCAGCGTTTAGGCGAGGCAGGTTGTCCGTCATTGGGCATGAATTATTTGTTGTTTTCCTCAGTATTAGGCACTGGACAAAAAATTGTCGATATTCAGCAAACAATAGGTTTGGATTTAATCGCCCCCTTAGCATTACGCACCATTTTAGAAAAAGAACTGCAACATTTTGAACAATCGGCCATTTTGAAACGTATTTTTGCAGGCAGTGCTGACCGAGGGGCGTTACCCGCGGTGTTTGGCATGTTGCGGCAATGGTTGGCAAAATGGCCAGAACGCTCAACACGAGATTTGGCTGATTTATTGTTTTCGCGTGCCGAAACTTGGCTCAATAGTCGGGCAGGGGACTTGCAAAAAGAGTTGTCCATTCATCAACAAGCAGGGCATTCCCTACAAGTGGCCGAAGCATTACTAAAAATAGCCTTACGCAAACCTGACAACCAAAAATACTATTATGTCCCTTTGTTACGAGTGAATAACCATGAGTCCGCGGCCTGAAAGCGTTATTTTTATTGATAAACAATTGGTGTGGATGACTTGTGGTGTGGATGCGGGTTATCAGGTGTTACTCGCGCCTAGGTCGTCGGGTATTGTTTGGTTAGATGTATTAGAACAGGCGTTTCCGCGTTTTGAAATTGGTGGCCAGCGTTTACGCACCGCCGAAGTGACCTATGAGCATGGCCGAGCAATGGCGGTAGCGTTTTTTGACCCAAGCCATTGTGATAATAGTTCAAGGCCGATTAAGCATTTTATGTTGTGGTTAGACGCCGAGCCAATCGTTTTTGATAAAGCTGCCCATGTGCAAATAGCGAAGGTGATGCAACAGTTACAACCTGCTTTTTCGGCCATTCTAGTCGCCTCACGACATGAAACCGAGGCGGAAATTTGTCGGCAAGCATGGGCAAAACAAACGGAAAGAAGTTTGCGTTTGGATTTTTCGGGTAAGGCGGTTGCTGTTAAAAATACGACCGCTAAAGCAGCCACAACCAAAACCGAAGCTAAAACGGTAACAGCAAAAAATAGCCTGTATTTAGAGGCTCTTGAAGACAGTGATGATGAAGCCCTAGCATTTCCGAAAAAATTTATTGTGATTGGCGTGGTGATAGTGATTTTGTTGATGATTGCAGCGATGGTTGAGGTTTTGGGTTTGAGATGAAAGTAATTCACGGTGCGTCGTACGCACCCTACAACATTGAGGTGAGTCATGGCTTTTGCAGTGCGTAAACTAGACGATAAAATCAGTGAAGCAGCCTATTTTCAATTAGAAAAACAAAGCGATATTCGGCATGAGTTTGTTGACGGTTATGTTTATGCTATGGTTGGCGGCAGTTTGAATCATGGCACGCTGATTGGCAATATAGCAGGTGAAGCCCGCAATCACTTAAAAGATAAACCATGCCGTGTATTCTCAGAAGGCATTAAAGTTAAAGCCCCAGCGGCTCAGCAAGGCGAATCACGGTATTTTTATCCCGATGTGGTCGTTGATTGTTCTATTGAGAAAGCTGACGGTAATATGCTCACCACACCCGTATTAATTGTCGAAGTGTTGTCTGCGTCTACTCATAAATACGATGAAACCACGAAGTTTCAGGTCTATGCCAGCATTCCCACATTACAAGAGTATGTTTTGGTAGAGCAAAGCTCGGCCAAAATCGAAATCCAACGACGACGCAGCAACTGGGCAATTGAAAAGTTTTTCTTAGGTGATGCCATTACCTTTGAGTCTATTGGACTCACCATCACCGTCGAAGAAATTTATGAGCGAGTAGATAACGAAGAAATGACTGAGTGGCTGGCACAAAAAGCTCAAGAAGCTGTTGAGGCTGAGGCGGCATCTGTTTTGCCGAATAATGACGTTTTGTAGTAACAAGTTGCTTGGGCGTAGGGTGGGGTCATTTTACACAGTGATAAATATCTTCCGCCATCTTCACCAATCCCGCACTGTAACTTTGCACTTGGTTCATGGTTTCGTCCACCATCACATAACGGCCTGTATCAGCAAATACTCGCTGGGCAAGGCGTGGGTCAAATTGCGGCTCAACCAATAAGCAGCGTAATTGCTGTTGTTGCACTTGCCTTTTTAAGCTCAAAATATGTTTAAGCCCTGACTTTTGCTCAGGACTAATGCTGATGCTACCGCGATACTGTAAGCCTAAACTCTGCTCAATATATTGATAAGCATCGTGGTAGGCCAGATAGTGCCGATGGGGTAATAATGCAAATTTAGCTTGAATATGTTTTAAGCTAAGTTGTAAATTTTTAGCGAAATTCGCTGCATTTTTCTGATAGTTAGCCGCATCTTTAGGGCGTTGTTTGCCACGTACATCAGCAATGGCATAGGCTAAAGCAATGGCATTATCGGGTGATAACCATAAATGAGAATCTAAGGTGTTTGCTTGTGGCAGATGGGTTTCTAAATTACGCCATGTTAAACGACGAGCCGTTGTTAAATTTTCTAAACTTATATTGTGGCTATTTTTGGCCAATAACGTCCGTAAAAATGTTTCGTGTGAGCCTCCTACCCAAATCACTAACTCGGCTTGTTGCAGACGTAAACGCTCCGAAGGTCGAAGTGCGTAATCATGTGCCGACACGCCATCGGCTAACAACTGTTGAGGCTGTTCAATGCCGCGTGTCACCTCATTGGCAATTAAGGTAAGCGGTTTGATGGTGGTGAGAATAGCGGCAGAACTCAAGGAACTAGCGCAACACAGTAAGACAAGCAAAAGGAGTTTCATGGGCGATAACAACTGCAATCACAAAGTGAATTATGTTATATTGTTGCATTATTAGCGTTATTTACCAAGTGCATTTATGAAGCAAAATGCGTTTCACCCTCATCACCATCATGAGCATTGTGTTCATGACGCGCTCCATGCTGCCGAAGCCTTATGCACTGAGCGCGGTGTCCGTTTAACAGCCATTCGTAAACGGGTTTTAGAGTTGGTGTGGGCAAGTCACCAGCCTTTAGGTGCGTATGCCATTTTAGATAAACTAACCGCCGAAGGTCATAAGCCAGCACCCCCGACCGTGTATCGCGCTTTAGAATTTTTATTAGAACAAGGTTTGGTTCATCGTATTGCCTCGTTAAATGCCTTTTTGGGTTGTGTGCACCCTACGCAACAACATTTAGCCTGTTTTTTCTTGTGCCAACGCTGTGGCAATGCCGAAGAATTAGAAGATAGTAGCCAAATACAGCAACAAATCATCGCTCATGCTCAACGTCTCGGTTTTAGTGTGCGTCAGCCGATTTTAGAAGTGACAGGTTTCTGCAAACACTGTCAAAACCAAGCTAATTAGGATCAGGACTTACGCATCGCACCGTGATTAGCGCGTCTTGCGAACATAAAGCCGCCTAAAGCGGCTGAAATGCGAGTAAATAAGCGATAACCGCGTAAGTCCTAAGGAGATGGTTTGATGACTGAAGTGTTACTAAGCCTAGACAATATTGGCCTCATACGCGACGGACGTGCGATTCTTAGTCGTATTCAATTGACGGTAGCGCGGGGTGAGATTGTCACCTTAATTGGCCCGAACGGTTCGGGTAAGTCGTCGGTGGTTAAAGTTGCTGTTGGTTTATTGTCTGCCGATTCGGGAACACGTCAATTATTAGCCAATATTAACATTGGCTATATGCCACAAGCCTTGAAGCTTGATAAGTCATTACCCTTGACTGTTCAGCACTTTTTGCAGTTGACCGCCCATCGTCCCAAAACTCCGCAAATTATCAGCACCTTAGCCGAAGTTGGTGTTGAGCGATTACTCAATAGCTCGGTGCATTCTTTGTCGGGGGGTGAATGGCAACGGGTATTATTAGCGCGCGCTTTATTACAACAACCTGATTTATTAGTGTTAGATGAACCCATGCAAGGTGTTGATTTAACAGGCCAAGAAGAATTGTATAACCTATTGGCGGATGTGCCGAAAAAGCATCATTGTGGCATTTTGATGGTGTCGCATGATTTGCATTTGGTGATGGCGGCAACCGATAAAGTCATTTGTTTGAATGGTCATATTTGTTGCGAAGGCCACCCCGAAGCGGTAAGCACCCATCCTGAATATTTACGTTTATTTGGTTGGCAAGGTAGCAAAGGTTTGGCGGTTTATAGTCATCACCATGACCATCATCACGATGCCAATGGTTGTGTAAAGTCTAAGTAAATACCCACTGCGCGTTTCTACTCCGTTCGCACTGAGCCTGTCGAAGTGCTATCTAGCAAGTGGTTCGATGCTTCGACAAGCTCAGCATCACCACGAACGGAAAAATTTTGTACAGAAACTTAAAAAATCCTAAACAAGAGAAATATATGTGGGAATTGTTATGGCCAGCATGGTTAGGC
>JBKJUH010000078.1:0-8876 GCA_046590075.1 Agitococcus sp. | reverse complement strand
GCTTCTCGATAATGGCTATTCACTAATAACTGGCCATTGGCAAGTTGCCCTTCTAAACCTGTGACTTTTGCGCCCAACGTTAGCGCGTGTTCAAGCACACCTAAATGAGCAAAAACTGCCAAGCCTGCGGGCTGTAATAACAATCCTGCGCCTACAGGCGATAGCTGCTCAACCGACTCAAACAAGGTAATAAAATGACCTTGACGTGCTAAGACTATAGCCGCCGCTAAGCCAGCCGTTCCTGCACCAATAATGGCAATGTGTTGCGCTTTAGTCATCGCGCGTTGACACTTCTAACAATTCAATGTCAAAAATCAAATTAGAATTTGGTTTAATATGCGCGCCTATCTGACGTTCGCCATAGGCCAAATGCGCAGGAACAAATAGTGTGCGTTTACCGCCCACTTTCATGCCCATAATGCCAATATCCCAGCCTTTAATCACCCGTCCTGTCCCTATCACACATTGAAACGGTTGACCTCGGTCATGTGATGAATCAAATTGTGTACCATCTTCTAAACAACCGCGATAATGCGTGCGAATCAACGCACCTTTCACTGCTTCTTTGCCTTCGCCAATCACAATATCGGTGATTTTTAGTTCCTTAGTCATGGTTCAACCCTGTAAATAACCTAGTGTAAAAAATCAATAAGTTAGCATTTAACAATACGGATGACGGCCGCCAATAATCCCACTATGAATAAAAATCATTGACGCAACTTAATAAACATTTAGAATTCGACCCGCTTACTAACTCATCAGGATGATTACATGAAATTTCAAGCACTTGCAATTGTATTATGTGCCGCTCTTGGGCAATCCGCTTTCGCTGAAGACAAAGTCGGTGCTTATATTGGCGCAAAAGTCGGTTCTTTCAAAATTGATGGCAGCTCTGGTCTCAATATGGAGGACGCTAATAGTATTGGTGTCATTGGTGGTTACCACTTCGGCAGTGGCTTTTCAGGTGAACTAGAATATAACAGTGGCGACGACTTTGCTATTACAGGTGCTGCTAACGGCACAGGCAGCATCGACACACTTGGTATATATGTCGCTTATCGACTTAAACCTGCGGCTGACAACAGTTTTTATGTCAAAATGAAAGCTGGCTTCCTCAATGAAGACGTTACCATTTCAGGGGCAGGTGGTAGTGCTTCTACCACTGATACTGGGTTATCACTGGGTGCAGGTGTAGGCTTTCAAATCACTCCGAACATTATGATGGAAGCGGAATATACCTTAATTGAACAAGACGTAAACTTGATTTCCGCAGGCTTAAACTATCAGTTCTAAGCTATAACTTTGTTGAAGTGGGTATTCTGCCTGCTTCAACTTAGCCTCCTCTGACTCATCCCACAACAAAAACCACTTAACTTTTCTCATTCAGCTCTATAGACTAATTTTTATCCACCATAAAATAATTTAGGCAATAAAAATGACTATTACCCTCCTGTATGCAGGTTTACTGGCTTTCGTATTTTTAACATTAAGCTTTCGTGTCATTGCTTTACGTCAACATGGGGCAAGTTTAGGTGATGGTGGCGACCCTGTTTTATTGCGCAGAATTCGTGCACATGGCAACTTTTCGGAATATGTAACGTTTATTTTAGTGATGATGGCATTGTTAGAAATGAGCCATGTTTCGGGCATGATTCTTCATGCTTTGGGCGTGACTTTGTTAATTGCACGTCTGCTTCATGGTTATGCCTTGTCTTTTAGTGAGTCCTTTAAGTTTGGACGTTTTTGGGGAACGGTATTAACGTTTTTGACATTGGCGGTTTGCGGCTTGCTGGGCATTTATCAAGGTATTATGGGTGGTGTTTAGTCGATTGGATGGGTGCATACGCTGCACCCTTCAGCTTCAATCATACTTTTAGACGCATTACAACACAAAAAACACTCCCGTTATCAGCGCAACAAAACCATAAGCAAATACAGCCAAACAAGACACTATAAACAACAACCAACTTATCGGGTTTGCTAAAAAAACCACATGGGTGACAATCGTTCTAATAACATCTACGCCTTGAACCAAACCAAATAGCTCCTTCAACAATTTCGGGAGCTGTCGCGTTTTACGCAAGCTCATTGCGGTTTTTAGTGCTTCTGTTTTATCTGTTGTTGTCACGCGTTCTTTGAGTCCTGTCACGCCGCCTGTTAATGAGGCCAAGGCTTCTGGTAAATCCGCTAAATCCATTAACATGAATGTCCAAATCGCCAATATGATTAAGGGCAAAGCCAAGAAGAAAAGCGGTAATAAAAATGCATAATGCCAAGACCAAAATTGCAAGGCATAAAAAATCAACCACGAGATGGCCAATACACCCACCGCCAAAAACGTTAACACTTTGGGTTTTAACCATTCACTAATGGCAATAATTGGTTGTACTAATTGCTGAATACGGTCAAATTGCTGAGCATTAATCATTCACAAATTCCTAAAATCGACTCGCTGGTGTTTAATCTTAGCCTTGCCCTAAATCCGTTTTTTGTTGCTCAACTTTATCCCATAACTGCCATTCTTCTTTTAACCACGCATAAAATACCGGCGCGGCAACCACACCAATCAGACCAAACAAACGCTCCATGACTAACATCCACAACAAAATTTCCCACGCTCTGGCATTAATCTGTGTACCCACAATACGAGCATTAATAAAATATTCTAATTTATGCACAATAATTAAAAATCCTAAAGCCGCAGATGCCGCACCCAAAGAATGACTTAAACTAATAATAGTAATGACACTGTTTGAAATTAAATTACCCACTACAGGTAATAAGCCCGCAAAAAAAGTCACCGCAATTAAGGTTTTAATGAGGGGTAGTTGTACGCCAAACATGGGCAAAACAATGGCTAAATAGATGGCCGTCAACGTGGTATTGAGTGCCGAAATTTTAACTTGGGCAATTGCTACCCGCCAAAAAGACTCTCTTAATGCGGCAATTTGCGTTAATAATCGCTGACTAACCACCCCTAGAGTATTAGTATGGGTAATATCACTCACCGCCACCATTGCGCCAATTAACACACCTAGCAACGCTAAACCTATACCCTTTAACGCCCCCAATCCAAACGTGCCGATTGCTGCGGCATGGGTTCTTAGCCATCCACTAATTTTAATCAATAAATCGCTTTGCTGAGGAATAACACTGCCAATCGACTCAGGCAACCACGAACGCGCAGAGGTTAAAATATCACTCATACGCAGCATTAAATCGTGAATATCGGTTGATGTTTTTAGTAACAAATGCAAGGCTGCACCCGATGTTACCAACACAATGACCACTAGAACGGTCACTAAGGTAGTGGCAATCCATTTAGAACGTTGAGAACGAATGCGCTCATCAACCACTTTTTCCGAAAAACGGGTCACTAAACCAAAGGCTAATAAACCTGTGTACACAGGCACTAACAAGCCTAATTTCACTAAAGTCAAAAATAATAACGCAATCAGAATAAATGCTAAAAACCGCGCATGACGCGGCGAGCAAAAGACATCTGCCCTCATATTTTGTTTCCTTAATAAACAATGAGGGCGATTCTGACAGAGCAACACAAAACGACAAGTGGTAATTCGTGTCTTTTTACGCAGCCAATTTGATTTTATCCCCCAAGAAACCATGCAATAACTTTAAACCTTTGGCACGCAAAACACTGCTGTCACGTTGAGCAGGATGAAAGTCAGGACGGTAATACGCTAAGTATTGCGGCAACATGCCACGGAAAAAACCTTTACGACCCAACAACACATTTAAGCCCTGAGCAATGGCCTTAAAATTTCGTTGCTCTTCGGTAGCACGTAATAACTGTACGGTATGCAGACCTGTAAAGAAGGTAAAAAATACCGAGGTAAAAGCCATTTCACTAATCCGAATCCAATAATTACCGACTTGTTGCTGATAAACATCAAAAGCCACTGATTTGTGCTCACTTTCTTCCACCGCGTGCCATAACCATAACGGTCTTAAACGTTCGTCCATGCCGTCTAAAAACTCGGGATGCTCCAAAATCATTTCGGCAAACATGGCGGTAAAATGCTCAAGCGCACAGGTTTTGGCCAACATCCGCTCTTTAGAAAGATGCTTTTCTTCAAAAGCGATGCCTTGTGCCACAAAGCCCATAATTTTTTCAATCGGTAAACCTTTACGCGCCATAAACTCATTAAAGGCGTGATGCTCTTTACCGTGATGCGCTTCTTGGCCAATAAACGCACGCACATCTCTTAATAAATCAGGGTCGGTAATACCGTCTTGGTAGTTGCGTACCGAACGCATAAACATGCGCTCGCCTTCGGGAAACACACACGACAAACCTGTTAATAACATGGTCAAAAACGGGTTATTGGCAAACCAATATTTAGGAATTGCGTCGTCAAACTCAAAATCCATTCGACGTACAGGAATACTGGCGGTACCTGCTACAATAGGGGCGGCATTAGTTGACATGACGGTTTCCTCTGCTGTGACTTAACATCTAAGTCTGTTGTCTGTTGATTTTTTGACTATGAGCAAAGTATCAACAATTTATTGCGTTTTAGTAATGTACTATCGTGCCATAGTTGCAGTCAATTTAGGCCAAGATAACTACAACTTTCGTTTCAAGGAATGTTAAAATCATCTTTCGCCCAACATTTTTCATCTCGAACTCAGGCTTACGCTAGATGTCCAAAACCGCTAAACATGCCGACGTCGACAATATAGCCACCGACGCGTTATATCTGCACGAAACTCGGCAAACCATCACCCTACACTTCAACCATAATGCCCTACAAAGTGTCATGCGTAAAAGTGAACCCAATGGCTTGGAGTTTGAATATACCAAAGTGATGATGGGTTTTATGTTGTTTATGCTCGCACCGAAAAACATTTTATTGGTGGGGCTTGGTGGCGGTTCTATGTCAAAATTTTGTCATCATCACTTTCCAGAAACACGGGTGACGACGGTAGAAATTAGCCGAGAAATCATTGCCATGCGTCAAACATTTATGATTCCTGCCAATAATGATTTTTTTAAGATTATTGAAGCTGATGGCGCACAATATCTCTCTCATAAACAAGCCATTAGCGATGTTATTTTACTCGATGGCTACAACGGTGACGGCTTGCCCGAGGTATTATGTAGCGAGCAGTTTTATGCCGATTGTTATTACGCACTGTGTAATGATGGCATTTTAGTGGCTAATTTATGGCGCAAAGACCCACACTTTCGTCGTAACTTAGCGCGTATTAATACCCGTTTTGATAAACGTGTGGTCACCGTCAAATGCGATAGTGGCAATGAAGTGGTCTTTGCCTTTAAAGGCGTTAAATTACCGCCCTTTGATGAAGTGTGGAAATTTGCTTTATTCTTAAAAAAACGTACGGGCTTAAACTTCTCGCAATTTTTAGAAGATATGGTTTTTAGCACTCGCAACACATGGTTTTACACCCATGTTTAAGCTCACTAGGATTCGCGCATGACGGCTTGGCAACAAGAACTCAAAGCCCTGTCCACACTGATGGCACCTATTTTAGTCACACAACTGGCACAAGCAGGTTACGGCTTTATTGACACGGTGATGGCTGGGCAAGTTTCCCCCTTAGATTTGGCTGCGGTTGCCATTGGCTCTAGTGTTTGGCTACCGTTATTTTTGCTGATTTCGGGCATTGTTATGGCTACAACGCCTTTAGTCGCTGCGGCTTATGGTGCAGGTCGTTATAGTGATATTGCCAAAATCACCCATCAATCGTTATGGTTGGGGCTCATCGTGGGTGTAATGGGCATGTTTTTATTACAACATATCAGTTTTATTTTCCCGTTATTGGGTGTGCCACATCATCTGCAAGAAAAAACCGAACTGTATTTATTGGGTGTGTCTTTTGGCATGCCCTCAGTGGCCATTTTTTGTGTCTTGCGCTTTTATAGTGAAGCACTTGGCCACACCAAACCTGTGATGATTATTAGCTTATTGGGGATTTTATTAAATATTCCTGCCAATTATGTGTTTATTCATGGCTTATGGGGTGTGCCAAAAATGGGCGGTGCGGGTTGTGGCTGGGCAACGGCTATTGTCATGTTAAGCATGACATTATTGCTCGCTGCTTATGTGTTGCTCGCACCCAGTTTTGCCCGTACCCGACTCTTGCAAAGCCACGGCAAACCTCTGGCATCGTTAATGTGGCGTATTCTTAAATTAGGTTTTCCCATTGGCGCGGCGATATTTTTTGAAGTCAGTTTATTTTCGTGTATTGCGGTATTAGTCAGCCCTTTGGGGGTGTTAGTGGTTGCTTCTCACCAAGTTAGCTTATCGGTGACTTCGTTATTGTTTATGGTGCCACTCAGTTTAGCCATTAGCATGACCATACGCACAGGCCAAGCTTATGGCCGCCGAGACTTAGCAGGCATTCGCCAAACACGCACAGTCGGACTCATCACCACAACGGCCATTGCTTGTTTTTCTGCCTTAATGATTATTGTTTACCGTGATGCCCTTACTCATTTATACACGGGTGACGAAACCGTTCGTGCCTTAGCATCGGACTTATTATTATTTGCAGCAGGCTATCAAATTTTTGATGCCTTACAAGTGGGTGCGGCAGGCTGTTTGCGCGGTATGCAAGACACACGCACGCCAATGATTTTAACCTTAGTGGCGTACTGGATTGTTGCCTTGCCCGTGGGTTATGGTTTGGCGATGTACCCACTGTGGCAAGGTCAAGCCTTAGGTGCTTACGGATTTTGGTTGGGCTTAGTGGTGGGCTTAGGTGTCGCCTCGTTGCTGTTAAATTGGCGATTGAGTCAGGCAATACCCCGTTTAGCCAAGAAATGGGCTTAACATCTACTCAAGCCAAAGAACACTTTTGCCTAAGCCGTCATTATGTCGTATCTTATCAAGCAACTGGCTTTATAAATCACCTAACATGGGCATTTAGCCAATCAGGACTTACGCATCGCACCGCGATTAGCGCGTTTTGTGAACATAAAGCCGCCTAAAGCGGCTGAAATGCGAACAAATAAGCGATAACCGCGTAAGTCCAAAAATGTACAAAATCGTTTTTTCAGGATAAATAAAATACGCATAGTCGCCGTGACTGAACCGCTTATGCACCCAAACCCAAACATGCTAAAACTTCCGACCTACGGATTGATATAAGCCTAGACATTTCAAGGAAATAGTTATGTTCGCCGATGCAGTTGCTGCTTTTCAGGCCAATCCTTGGCTTTATATTTCCATTCCTTTTATTAGCGGCATTATTGGTTATGTCACCAAAGTTGTTGCCATTCAGATGATGTTTGCGCCGTTGGATTTTATTGGTTTCAAAATTTTTGGCATTCCTATTGGCTGGCAAGGGATTGTGCCGCGTAAAGCCCAAAAAATGGCCACTATTTCTGTCGAGCTCATGACCACCAAACTGATTCGTGCCGAAGAAATTTTTGCGCGACTTGACCCCGTTCGAATTGCCAAAGAAATTGAAATACCGATGTTGGCTGCGGCCGAAGACATTACCCGCGAAGTCGCACAACAGTATCAACCTGGTTTATGGGAAGGTATGCCTGAGTTTGCTCGCCAAAAAATCATCAAAAAAATACAGGCCGAATCGCCTGCGGTTGTCGCTACCATCATGTCAGAAGTCCTAAAAGATGTGAATAAATACTTCGATATCAAACACATGGTGATATCGAACCTATTAAAAGACAAACGCATGCTCAATGAGATTTTTCAAAAAGTTGGCCGCCAAGAATTCAAATTTTTTAGTAATGCGGGCTTTTGGTTTGGTTTAGGCATTGGCCTCATTCAAATGGTGTGCTGGTTACTCTTTCAGCAAGCGTGGATGCTGCCTGCTTTTGGTGGTTTTGTCGGCTTTTTTAGCGATTGGGCGGCCTTACAAATGATGTTTCGCCCTCTGACACCAAAAACCTTTATGGGCATCACTTTTCAGGGCTTATTTTTGAAGCGTCAAAACGAAGTAGCTGCCGATTACGCAGCGTTAATCTCTAAACAGTTGCTCACCACCTCCAACATGATGGAAGAATTATTTCGGGGCGCGTTGTGTGACCGCATCATGGATTTAGTCAATCGTCATGTTAAACAAATGATTGATGAGCAAGCTGGTGTCGTACGTCCTTTGGTCGTGTATTCGGTGGGTAGTCAAAAATATATTGAAATGAAGAATCAGGTGGCTGCACGTATTCTTGCCCGTTTGCCTGAAACCATGAAACACGCTGAGTCGTATGCTGACGATGCGATGGACATTCGTAATACTTTAGTTGGCCGTATGCAGCAACTCACCGCTGAGGAGTTTGAAGGTATGTTACGCCCAGCTTTCAAAGAAGATGAATGGTCATTGATTGCGGTGGGTGCGGCATTAGGCTTTTTAGTTGGCGAGATGCAAATTCACTTTATGTTGTAAGTGATGGTGTCGTAGGCGGTTTACGAACCGCCTTTATTTCTTCTGAATGACATAATAAAACTCACCATTCTCTACCACTTCCGCCGTGACTAAGGTGTGGCCTAAAAATTGGCAAAACTTAGCAATATCCCTTTGTGTGGAAGGATCTGTCGCAGCAACAGCCAGCAACTCGCCTGATTGCATTTGACGCACTATTTTATGCAGCATCATCACGGGTTCTGGGCACAGCAAACCCCGCGCATTTAATTGATGACTAATGACTAACGATTCGGACATAAGAAACCATACATTATTTACAATTCGGGGCTGCTTTCCCCCTATGGGAGCATAGGTATTTACATAAGTTTTGAGTGATGAATGCGTCAATAAAATGCGTTAAATTCCCCTCTTGAGAGGGGTTAGGGGTGTGTTAGTAGTAAAAAGCACTGGTTTTTGTGCCATTAAACCCACCCCTAGCCCCTCCGAGGAGGGGAATTTCATCG
>JBKJUH010000189.1:0-8961 GCA_046590075.1 Agitococcus sp. | reverse complement strand
AGACGCCCTTGCCGCGATGATGGCCGCCGATAGCCAGAAAAAAGGCATCCAACTGATCATCCGCATTGATGCAGATGTGCCATTACAACTGCTTGGCGATGCGCTCCGTCTCCAGCAGGTGCTAATCAATCTGGTCGGTAACGCTATAAAATTCACCGATCATGGCGCAGTCACCCTCTCTGTCAGTCTAGTCAACCAAGAGCATGAGCCTGAGCACCTTGTGCTGCGCTTCAGTATCCATGACACGGGCATAGGCCTGTCCGCAGAGCAGCAAGTTCGCCTGTTTAACGCCTTTGAGCAAGCCGACCCCTCCACGACCCGCCGTTTTGGCGGCACGGGCTTGGGGTTGACCATCTCCCGACAGTTGGTGAAATTGATGGGTGGCGAACTGGGAGTGCAAAGTACCCCTGACGTCGGCAGCGAGTTTTTCTTTACCGTTGCCCTGATCGAGGCAACCGCTAGTGCTACGGATACTTCCCTTGCACCCTCTGACCTCATCGCCACACCTCTGGACGGTGCCTACCTACTACTGGCCGAAGATAATCCCCTCAATCAGATGCTCGCTCGGAAAGTCTTACAGCGCGCTGGGGCACGGCTGGATATCGTGCATAACGGCCAGCAGGCGGTTGATCGCTTGCGTAGCCATCCCCACCGATACCATGTCGTGCTGATGGATATGCAAATGCCGATCATGGACGGATTTGAAGCCACCCGCCTGATTCGCGGCGAACTACAGCTAACGGTGCCCGTCATCGCCATGACCGCTGGCGTTTTGCAAACCGAACGTGACCGCTGCATGGCGGCTGGCATGAACGACTTTCTCGCCAAGCCGCTCAACATCCAAGAGATGATTAGCACCATTCGTCATTATTTGCCCCTGACCGAAACAGCCACTGAAGTAGCAGAGACAAACAGCGATGCGCCAGTGGCTGCTTTACCAGAGACCAGAAGTGCATCGTTTTTTGATCCAGACGCTTTTCTGCATAGGGTCTGCGAAGATTCGACCCTACAACGCGAACTCATTGAAGGATTTATTGACACTTATCAAACCACCATCAACGACATACTTTACGAAATCACCAACAACCAGTACAGCAATGCCATCCGTATTGTGCATAACCTAAAGGGGATGGCCGCCACCCTGTACGCCAATCAGCTGACCGCAGCAGCTGCCAAAACCGAAGCCGCGCTTGCCCATCACGAGACCCTGCTCTATCAAGCGTTATTAGACGAGCTTGAAGAAACGCTTAACCCATTACTGGCCGAGATGAATATATGGCTAACGGATCACCCCAAAGCGGCTTGAGTCATCCGTTTAGTCGAACATGGCGAGCTGTAATGGTCTAATAGCTGCCGTCTTTAGAAACGCCATCGAAGTTTATCGTCATGCTAAATTTTTCTTAACTACGGCGCGTCATAAACGCCAATCGTTCTAACAAATGCACATCTTGCTCATTCTTTAACAGCGCACCATGTAACGGCGGAATGGCACTACGCGCATCACGATTACGCAAAACATCATCAGGCATATCATCAGAAAGCAATAATTTTAACCAGTCAATTAGTTCTGACGTTGAGGGACGCTTTTTTAAGCCCGTCACTTTGCGAATATCAAAAAACAGTTCCAGCGCTTCTTTCACCAATTGATTTTTAGTGTTGGGATAATGCACAGCAACGATTTTTTTCATGGTTTCAACATCGGGAAACACGATGTAATGAAAGAAACAACGACGCAAAAAGGCATCAGGCAAATCTTTTTCGTTGTTGGAAGTGATAATGATAATGGGGCGATGTTTGGTTTTAATCGTCTCGCCTGTTTCATAAACAAAAAATTCCATTTTGTCTAATTCAGTCAACAGGTCATTGGGAAACTCAATATCGGCTTTGTCAATTTCATCAATCAACAATACCACCCGCTCATCACTGTCAAAAGCTTCCCACAGCTTGCCTTTTTTTATGTAGTTTTTAATATCAAAGACACGGCTATCGCCTAATTGGGAATCGCGTAAGCGTGAAACGGCATCGTATTCATACAAACCTTGTTGCGCTTTGGTGGTGGATTTAACGTGCCATTGAATCAGTCTTAAGCCTAAGGATTGCGCAACTTGCTCTGCCAACAAGGTTTTACCTGTACCTGGCTCGCCTTTAATCAACAAAGGTCGCTGCAAGGTAATGGAGGCATTAACGGCCATTTTTAAGTCATCAGTTGCGACATAGGCTTCTGTACCCGTAAATTGCATCGTCTCACCCTCAAATCTGTTGTTTGCGACTTCTCATCCACGCCACAAAACAGGCAATGGTAGAAACCACTAAAATAGGAAATAAACTTTTTAATGCCGTCACTCCAAACCCCGATAAAGCATGAAACATCGTGGCGACAATGGCAGGTGCTGGCATCCATGTTGTGCTATCAATTGGCCACGGTGTCAATAACACACAAGCGGCTAATACCAATAATATCGGGCGAACAGGCTCTGGGAAATAATGGGCAATGCCCTTTTTATAGACCCACAATAAACCTAGCGAAGCGGCAATATAAATTAGCCATGCGAATAAATAACTGAACATAGGTTTTGTCTCATTTCAGAACAGTCCAATTCCTCCCCCTTGCTTTTTAAGGGAGAGGGAACTATTTATCTATTTACTGATATTTACTGATATTTACTGTCGTCAGGCCGAAACAAATCCAACATATAGTTTTCGCGTTGGGGCGGCAGTTGCAAATAAAATCCTTTTTCTTGGATATCTGCCAACACTAACGTTACATCGGCTCGTGCCAATTTTTTTTCGGGCGTCAGTAGTAAGGTACCAAATAATGTCGCTTTGCCAAACATCGCGACTAATGCTTCGGGTACACGTTTAAAACCATCCGTTTTACGCACATATAAATACATTTCTTCGCGTTTAGCGCTTTTATAAATGCTACAAATTTCGGGTTTAGAACTCATGTGTTTTCTCAGTGACGCTTATTCGGTGACGATAGTTTCGCCATAATAACAGTTGCTCTTGTTTGTTGGCTAATGCCGCCAATAGGGGTTTCGTCAACATCTCATAACGCCAACCTTGCAAGGCTAACGGCAATTCAGCCCCTTCACCGTGGTCGATATAACCTAACACCAAGTTATCTAACCAACGCTTACGCAATAACACATCGGATGGAATTTGATGCTGTTTCGCCACGCCTTCAGCTATCGCTTTTAATTCATCAAAAAGACTTTTCGCTTGTTTTGGCAAGGGCAACGGCAATAATGGCGGACATAACGCATCAGGCTTATCATTGGACTGTTTGACGATTTCTAAAATCATTTGACCGTGTTTTTGATAAGTTCTTGGGTGCAAATCTTCAATACGCGACAACTTTGCTAAGGTCTGTGGTGCTTCTTGAACAATGGCCAGTAAGGTATGGTTTTTCAACACAAAAGTACGCGGAATATTATGTAAACGCGCAGAGCCTTCACGCCACATGGCCAGCATTTTTAATAACGATAACTCACGACGACTAAATTGCCACGCATTACTAAACTGCTGATAAATCGTTAGCATCGGTGGCACAGGCGCACCTTCTTTTAACATTAATTGGCAGTCTTCTAGGCAATAAGTCAACAACTGCCGCTCTTTCAGTTGTTCAACGACAAAAGCATATAAGTTAGGCAAATGCTCGACATCAGACGCGGCATAACGCAATTGGTCGGGTGATAAGGGTCGTGCCAACCAATCGGAACGTGTTTCGGCCTTGCTAATATCAACATGCAAAAAATCTTTTAACGCCCGTTGATAACCAATTTGTAAGCCATAACCTAGAAATGCTAAGCCGACTTGCGTGTCAAAAATATTAGTCATTTTATGTTGCGGATATTGATGAAAAAACACTTCAATATCTTCTGAACAGGCATGAAGAATCTTCAAGCTCTGTGGATTAGCAAATATCGGCCCAATGTCTGTGGTATCTAGGGCGACAGGGTCAACCAAATACAAGGCATTATTAATATTTAACTGTGTTAGTGCAGGTTGCGGATTGAAGGTATTCACCCGCATAAACTCTGTGTCTAAGGCGATGGTATCTGCCATTGCCCATGACGGTAATAATTCCGCAAAACGGCGTTGATCGGTTATTAGTTCCCAGTTCATCACAATCCCAGTTGTTTGGCGATAACCTCATTCATGATTTCATGAGTACCGCCACCAATCGATAAAATACGGTTATCTCGATAGAGTCGTTCGACTAAACTCGCACGCATAAATCCCATACCGCCAAAAATTTGCACGGCTTCGTAGGTCAGTTTGTCACTGACTTGGGTGGCGAAGTTTTTTGCCATAGAGACTTCTTTCACCGCAGGAATACCATCGGCAATTTGCGCGGCTACTCGATAGGTAAACTCGCGGCTTGCTTCTAGTTCTGTTGCCATATCGGCTAATTTATGGCGTATCACTTGCATTTTGGCTAAAGGCTTGCCAAAAGCAACCCGTTGTTGGACATAGTTTAAACTTTCTTCTAATGCCAACTGCGCGGTCATATTTGCCATGACTGCCAAGTTTAAGCGTTCTTTCTGAAAATTGCTCATAATAACGAAGAACCCAGCGTTTTCTGCGCCAATTAAATTGCTTTTGGGTACTAAAACATCATCAAAAAACAGTTCTGCGGTATCACTTGCCCACCAACCCATTTTTTTCAGCGGTTGCCCGACCGAAAATCCTGCTCGTTCACGTTCAATTAACAATAAACTAATACCGCCGTAACCGACATCACCTGTACGTACCGCCACGGTATAATAATCGGCACGACAACCCGAGGTAATAAAGGTTTTACTGCCATTGACACGATAAAACTCGCCTTCACTGACGGCGCGTGTTTTTAGATTAGCGACATCAGAGCCGCCCGAAGGCTCAGTAATGGCTAACGCAGCAATTTTTTCGCCACGCAAAACTGCTGGCACAATCCGTTGTTTCAGTTCGGCACTGCCCCAGTTTTCGATGGGCGGCAAACCAATATCTAACGAGCCTAAACTAGCAACTAAACCACCTGAACCCACACGCATTAACTCTTCACTGGCGGCAATTTTCATAAAAATATCATGGCCAGAACCGCCTAATGCTTCGGGATGGTCAATGCCTAATAAACCCGCCTGACCTGCTAAGTGGTATAACTCACGCGGAAAAGTGCCTGCTTCTTCCCAATCATTAATAAACGGACGAATGTGTTGATCCACAAATTTACGTGTTGTTAAGCGAACTTGTTGATGAGTGTCGTCGAAATACGAGGTGTAAAGTGCCATGAGGAATGACCTGTTGCCAATTGAGAATCAGGCAATACTCTCATATTTTACAAAAACAACCAAGCGATTGCTTGGTATAAATTATACGATTGTCTAATAAATAAAAATTTTTATTTCAACCGTAATTCTGCCGTTGGCTCAACGCTCTAGCCAAAGTATGGCTATCCACCATTTCTAACTCGCCACCCAACGGCACACCATGCGCAATACGCGTGACACTCACACCCAAACTACGGCTGGCTTCACGGATATAATGCGCAGTCGCTTCGCCTTCAACAGTGGCATTGGTTGCTAAAACCAACTCCGTGACTTCGCCTTTTTTTAATTTGGCCATCAATTGCGGAATACCCAACTCTTGCGGGCCAATACCATCTAAGGGCGACAAATGCCCTGCCAACACAAAATACAAACCCCGATAACTGCCACTTTGTTCAATAGCTAAAATATCGGCTGGCGATTCAACGACACACAATAACTGCCGTTCACGCGCGGCATTAGCGCAAATTTGACACAGTTCTTCTTCGGTAAAGGTTCGGCACTCTTGGCAATGACTAACAAGACTCATGGCATTTGCCAATGCTTCACTTAAACGCACACCCCCTTGTCGATTTCTTTCTAATAAATGTAAGGCCATGCGTTGTGCTGATTTAGGGCCAACACTTGGTAATACACGCAAAGCGGCAATGAGTTCGGAGACAAGGGGACTAAACATGATTTTTCATCTAACAACAAATGGATGATGGCTGTAGGTCAGGTTTTCATCTGCCAAAACTGCGTTTGACGGGCTGAAGCCCGACCTACATCCTACTTAAAATGGCAATTTCATCCCTGCGGGTAAATTCATGCCAGCCGTTGCGCCTGACATTTTTTCTTGGCTCACGGCTTCTACTTTACGCACCGCATCATTGACGGCAGCAGCAATTAAATCTTCCAATACTTCTTTATCTTCTTGCAGTAATTCAGGCGAAATTTCTACTCGTTTAACATCATGTTTGCCTGTCATGGTTACTTTCACTAAACCTGCACCTGACTCACCCACTAAGCTGGTATTGGCCAACTCTTCTTGGGCTTTCTGCATTTGTTTTTGCATTTGCTCTTGCATCTTTTGAGCTTGTTGCATTAGGGCATTGATATTCATCGTTTTTCTCCAACTATTAAAGATTCTGTCAGTAAGTGGGCATCAAAGGTTTTGATGAGGGTTTGCACAATGGGGTCGGCCAAAAACTCGACTTCTGCCCGTTGTTTTAATTCGATTGTTCGTCGTTCTTCAATTTGTGCAGGCGTTTCTGCAATCGGTTCAACCATCGCCAATTGCAATTCTAGCTGTGGATAGTCCAGTAATAAACGATTCTTTAGTGTGTCATAGGATTGTTTGGCTAAGACATCATAACGCGGCGACACTTCTAAAACTGCCGTGCCTACTTGCTGACCTTGTAACAAGGCGTGTTTGGCCAAATTTAATGCCATGCCCGTTAAGGCACTATTATTCATCACCCAATCAAACCAGCGTTGGGGTGACCATAAGCCTTCGGCAATAACAGGCATTTTGAACGGTAAAATGGTTGCTGTCGGAATAGCTTCCACTTCAACAGGCACAATCACAGGAGCTAAAGGTTCAGGCTCAATAATTTTAACTGCTTCAACAGGCAAAACTTGCTCTTGTATTGATGCTGCTTTCGCTAATATTGGTTCGGACACTATCGCTTGAATAATGTTTTTTTCAACAACCATTGGTTCGACTTTGGCGGCAGGAAAAAACGTTGGCGCAGGTTTAACCACCGCCGTTAATGTCGGGCGATTAGCGACAGGTGCAGGGCTTGATTTACTTTGTCCTAATGCCGCACTGGCACTAAAACCACCTTTTGACGAAGACGAACCTAGCGGCTTGGTTGGCACAGGCTTAAAGCTCAACATCCGCAATAAACACATTTCAAAACCCTGACGCGCAGTTAATGCCAACGGCAAATCACGACGACCATGTAAGGCAATTTGATAATACAATTGCACATCTTCGGGAGTCATCGCTTGTGCCATTGCTAAGACACGCTCACGGTCGCCTTCGCTATTTTCGATGGCATCGGGCAATAATTGGGCTAATGCTAAACGATGCAATGTACTAATTAACGCCGCTAATGCCCCTTGAAAATCAACACTTTGCTCGGCTAAAGCATTTATTACCGTCAGAATTTCGCCTGCATCATTGGCATTTACTGCATCTAACACGCGAAACACTAAATCGCGGTCAATACTACCCAACATTTCCCGAACATCAGCTTCGCGTAACGCACCATTACCAAAAGCAATCGACTGGTCGGTTAACGACAAAGCATCACGCATCGAACCATTGGCAGCTCGACCTAGCTCCCACAATGCCGCCATGTCATAACTGACTGTTTCTGCTGTTAATACTTTTTCTAAATGGCCAACAATACGTTCAGGCGACATCGGTTTCAGCGAAAACTGTAAGCAACGCGACAACACCGTCACAGGAATTTTTTGCGGGTCGGTAGTGGCCAATAAAAACTTAACATGAGCTGGCGGTTCTTCTAATGTTTTTAACAAGGCATTAAACGCTTGTTTTGACAACATGTGGACTTCGTCAATCAAATAGACTTTATAGTGACCGCGTGACGGCATATATTGTGAGTTTTCAATGACTTCGCGTACATCATCCACGCCTGTATTACTGGCGGCATCAATTTCGATGAGGTCAATATAACGGCCATCATTAATTTCTTGGCAGGTTGAACAGACTCCACAAGGTGTGGCGGTAATGCCCGTTTCACAATTCAAGCATTTGGCCAAAATACGGGCAATGGTCGTCTTACCTACACCGCGCGTGCCTGTAAATAAATAGGCATGATGCAAACGGTTTTGACTGAGTGCATTACCCAATGCCCGTGCAACATGCTCTTGCCCCACCAATTCGGCAAAATTTTTGGGGCGATATTTGCGAGCGAGAACTTGATAACCCATGCCAAACCGTACTCAATGAAAGGTGAACTTTTTATAGGACTTATGCTATCGCATTTATTTCGATGAAATGCCTAAGTCCTGCGCTATTTAGACAAAATATTTGTGTAAATGAGATAAGTAATGGTAACGGAAGCCCGTTTTCGGCTAAAGTGTTTTATGGTATTGATTTAAGCTCTTTTTTAGGGCAAAAGTCAGCAACAACGAATAACCTTTTGTTTTTTAGATGTTGAGCGCAATGAAAACTAAAACAATACTGATTACGGGTGGCGAAAGTGGCGTGGGTGCGGCAACTGCTCGCGCCTTAGCTGCCCAAGGTCACCGTGTACTGTTTACTTGTCGAGAAGCCGAAGATGGCGCACAAATTTGCACCGATATTACCACTGCTTTTCCACGAGCCATGGTAAAAAGCTACTCTTTAGATTTAGCGTCATTTTCGTCAATTCGTTTATTAGCCGACAAACTGCAACGTGAATATAATCAAATAGATGTGTTAATTAACAACGCCAGCCTTGCGCCGCTTACCAAACAAAAAACCCGTGATGGCTTTGAACTGCAATTTGGCGCAAATTATTTAGGTCATTTTTTATTCACCCAATTATTATTAGATGTTCTTAACGAAGCGGGACGTGCACGTATTGTTCACACCTCATCTATGATGCACTGGTTAGGCGGTGTTGACTTTGGCAGCTTTCATGGCGGCAAATTTTATGAC
>JBKJUH010000169.1:0-3699 GCA_046590075.1 Agitococcus sp. | reverse complement strand
CTTACCTAGTACGGGGGTAGTGAGTTATCACTTTATTGGCAGCACAACACCGACAGGCACATTATCCACACCGACTCAATCAGGTTCGCCAGCTAACACGTTATCAGCCATTACAGGTGTGAGCGTGTTAAATGACAGTGTCATGAACGTGAATTTTGGCAACCCAAACTCAGGTATCGGGCTAGACTTAGGCTTAACTACCCTTGCCAATGGTGACATTCGCATGACAGGAACAGGCGCGTTAAGCACTTCATTCAGCGTGAATAATTTAATGGTGACTGCAGGAACAAACGCAGCAGTGAGCTGTAGCACGTGTTCCGCCAACGGTTTTTTTGCGGGGGCTAATGCCGAGATGATTGGCTTAAATTACAATGTCAAAGCACCACTCGCGGGTGGTGATGCCAGCATTGCGGGTGTGGCGGCGTTTGAAAAATAACGTTGGTAGTACACTAAACTTTCGCCTTTTGTAAGGCGAAAGTTTGTGAGTCAAACTCAAATTACTTGGCTTTACTCACCATGTAATCAACAGCGTTTTTGATTTCTTTATCCGTACATGCCGCACAAGTCCCTTTAGCAGGCATCATACGAATGCCTTTTAGTGCATGGTCATAGAGCATGGGTTTGCCTTGAGCAATACGCGGCTTCCACGCGGCTTTATCGCCGAGTTTAGGGGCATTCATTAAACCTGCCGTATGGCAGGTGGTACAAGCCGCCTTAAAAACGGCTTCGCCTGTACGGTCGGCGGCAAAACTGGTATTGGCAGCAACTATGCCCAACATCGCTATTAACATCGTGACTTTTTTCATGACTATTTCTCCGCTTGATTGACTCAATACAACTCTGACTGATGACTGATTATTGCCTTAAAACTTGTGTCATTACAGCACGCAACAGTAATACAAGATCATTAAACATGATAACTCCTCACTGCTGCTCGACATTGTGGCAATTGGTTTCAGGTCAACTGTTAGCGCCTTAACTTTTTCTCAATCACTATCATTAAGCGTTCGGCAATACCAAAGTTAAATTGTGCATCTATTTCACGTAGGCACGTCGGGCTGGTGACATTGATTTCGGTAATATAATCACCAATTACATCTAAACCGACAAAAATTAAGCCCCGTTTTTTTAACTCAGGCGCAACTTGTGCTGCCAACCAATAATCTCTAGGTGTAAGCAAGCGTGGTTCGCCACTGCCTCCTGCCGCTAAATTACCGCGTGTTTCACCCACAGGCGGTACACGCGCCAAACAAAACGGCACTGGCTCGCCATCAATCAACAAAATACGCTTATCGCCGTTGATAATATCAGGAATATAACGCTGCGCCATCACGGGTAAAGTACCGTTTTCAGTTAGGGTTTCTAGCGTGGCACCAATATTAAAACTGCCTTGTTGTAGCCGAAAAATCCCCGTTCCCCCCATACCATCTAAGGGTTTAACGATGGCATCTTGTTGCTCATTAATAAACGCCCTAATGCGCGCCATATTACTGCTGACTAGTGTGGGTGTCATGCAGTGCGGGAACAAGGTAGCAAACAGTTTTTCATTACAGTCCCGCAAGGACTGTGGCTTATTAATTACCAACACACCTTCACTTTCGGCACGTTCTAAAATATAGGTACTGTAAATATAACGCATATCAAACGGCGGGTCTTTACGCATGAGAATGACATTCATCTCAGCCAATGGCATATCTACAGCCTCGCCCAACTGTTGCCATTGCTGCTGCGGTTGTTGGCTATAGTTTTCATATACTTGCAAGGGCTTTACTTGGCCATAGGCTTTGCCATCGCGAATAAATAAATCCTGTTGTTCGGCATAATACAGCTCATAACCACGCTTGGCTGCAGCCCATAACATGGCAATACTGGAATCTTTTTTAATGTTGATACGACAAATATCATCCATCACTATCAGTAATTTAATGGCCATGCTTACGCTCCATCCGCCAACCAATCATCCGAATCTTTGGCGCCGTATTTAGCCCGATACGAAGCAATAGCCGTACATAACTCTTCTTGCCCACCCTTTTCCCGCAGGTGTTCGACGACATGGTCAAGCTTAATAATCGACAACACGGGAATATGATATTGCTGAATCACTTCTTGAATGGCGGATAACTCCCCCGTTGCGCCACGCTCTTGACGGTCTAAGGCCACCACAATGCCCACAGGCATCGCGCCTTCGGCATTCAAAATAGTCATCACTTCCCGAATGGCCGTACCCGCAGTAATAACATCATCAATAATCAGTACTCGCTTAGCACGCAAAGGTGCACCCACTAAACTGCCACCTTCGCCATGATCTTTGGCTTCTTTACGGTTAAAACACCACGGCTTGTTCACATGAAAACGCTGAAATAACTCCATGGATGTGGCCGTAGCAATGGGAATACCTTTATAGGCGGGGCCAAAAATGACATCAAACTCAATACCCGACTTTTGAATGGTTTCGGCATAACATTTGCCTAACGCCGATAACGCCAAACCATCTTGAAACAAACCTGCATTAAAAAAATAAGGACTAATGCGATGCGACTTTAAGGTGAAATTGCCAAACCGTAACACGTCTTTGTGCATCGCCAATTTAATAAAGGCACGTTGATAGTCTTGCATAATAAAACTTCTGTCAGAATTCAAGATGCGGTTATGATAGCCGTCTTAGCGGAGGCAATATAGTCATGCGTGTGATTTCTGTGAATGTTAATGGCCTACGGTCGGCCACCAGTAAAGGTTTTTTTGATTGGTTAGCGCAAAGCCAAGCCGATGTCGTCTGTTTGCAAGAGATTCGCATTCAACCGCATCAACTCAGTTTTGACCATCAACCTGACGGCTGGCACTGTGCTTTTTTTCCTGCCGAAAAAGCGGGTTATGCAGGTACGGCTATTTATTCCAGACAAAAACCCGATGCGATTGAGCAAGGCTTAGGCTTTGAACTGTGCGATAGTGAAGGTCGATGGTTAGCGGCGCGTTTTGGTGAGGTGACTGTTGCCTCGTTATACTTACCGTCTGGCTCGAGTTCAGAAGCGGCACAAGCGAAAAAAGACGATTTTTTACGTCAGTTCATGCCTCTATTACAACAATGGCAAGCCGAAAACAGATCAATCATTATTTGCGGTGACTGGAATATTGCCCATAAGCCAATTGACCTCAAAAACTGGCGCGGCAACCAAAAGAACTCAGGGTTTTTACCCCATGAACGCGCTTGGTTAGATACCTTGTATGGCGAAATGGGTTTTGTTGATGCTTTTCGTGTCGTCAACCAACAAGCCGATGAATATACTTGGTGGTCGAATCGGGGTCAGGCATGGGCTAACAATGTCGGTTGGCGCATTGATTATCAAGTAGTGAGTGCAGATTGGCAGGACAAAATCACCCTTGCCGAAGTCTATAAAACGCAGCGTTTTTCTGACCATGCGCCATTGATTATTGATTATAATTATCAGCCTTTACTTAGCCCATCACAGACGACATCCACACCATGACGCAAAAAACTTCTCTAGATGCTGCCACCCTTGCCCGTTGGCGACAAGATATTGTTTTCAAAGAAAATGTCTTAGGCGACGATTATACTTTTCATTCGACTTGGGGCGTTTTTTCGCCTGAAAACATTGATGAAGGCTCACGCTTATTACTAGAGCATGTTGATTTTAAGGCCACTGATAACTGTTTAGATGTCGGTTGTGGTTATGGCGTATT
>JBKJUH010000388.1:0-3131 GCA_046590075.1 Agitococcus sp. | reverse complement strand
CAGCAGCAGCGACCATCTGTGGCTTGCATAAAGCTTATAAGAGCTTGCCGTGGTTTTGGTCTGACCAGTACGACTTAAAATTGCAAATTGCAGGTTTAAGCCAAGGTTATGACCAAGTCGTTATTCGTGGAGACAAACAGAATAGCCGTAGTTTTGCTGCGTTTTATTTTAAAGAAGGGCGTTTAATAGCCGCCGACTGCATCAACCGACCACAAGAATTTATGTTGAGCAAAAAAATCATCTTGGAGAATATTGCCATTGAGCCAAGTCGGTTGGCGGATGAATCTATTGCGGTAAAAGAGTTGTTGGTCTGAGTTTAGGCTAATAATGGCTTAAGGGGCTTATATTTGTGCCTAAACCGTTATTTTACCCTCTCTCTAACTCTCTCCCTTAATAGGGAGAGAGGACTGGGGTGAGGGTGAAAATAAGTATAAACCCTCACTTAAAATTGCTTACTTCATAAACCGCGTACCCATAGTAACCAATTTTTGATAGCTAGTCGGTAATAAACGCTGCATGACATCAATCACGTAAGCATCGCTACCAATTAACACGCGTCGTGAGTCTTTGTTTACCGCGTTCAAAATCACTTTAGCGGCATCGTCTGGCGAAGTGCGTAATAATTTATCAAAGTTTTTAGAACCTGTGGCAGGGTCTAAACCAACACTTCTTACGCTATCATTCATCTTCGCTGCTTTAGCAATGTTGGTTTTAATACCACCAGGGTGAACACACGTGACGCTCACAGGCGCATTTTCTAAATCCAATTCTTGGCGTAAGGCTTCGGTAAAACCCCGTACAGCAAATTTACTGGCGTTGTAAGCACTTTGCGTGGGTTGTGAGCAAATACCAAACACACTCGAGACATTCACAATATGACCGTCACCCGAGGCTTTTAAGTACGGCAAAAACGCTTTTGTACCGTAAACCACCCCCCAAAAGTTGATGTTCATCACCCATGCTAATTCGTCGTAACTCATGCCTTCGACGGTGCTACCTAAAGCTACCCCTGCATTATTGAAAATCAAGTTTACTTTGCCGTGTTCACGGACAACGGTATCTGCCCACGCATGAACACCGTCTTTATCGGCAACGTCGAGTTTTTGGCTGGTTACTTTGACGCCCAAGGCTTTAACTTGGTTGACGGTTTCCGCTAAGCCTTGTTCGTTAACATCACTCAACGCAAGCTGACAGCCTTGTTTGGCTAAATTTAACGCTAATGCTCGACCAATTCCCGAACCTGCGCCAGTAATAGCAGCGACTTTGTTTGCAAATGATTTCATGATGTTTTCCTGTGAAATAATAATTTGAGTGTGCAGCTAACCCACTTTCAACAAGTTAGGGGCTAGATTCTGCCAAGAGTTTTCCCTCTCCTTCATCAAGGCTATGTCGTCGTTAGCAGTTGAAGTCGCTTTTCTCCCTCTACCACCAAATACATTTTTTTGTAGGGGCAGACCCATGTGTCTGCCCTAAATGTAGGGTAAACACATGGGTTTACCCCTACAAAACGCAATTATTCCGCCAAAACCAATACGGATTGGCTGGAATTCAACCCAATAAATCTGTGTGCATACGCTAGCCTAGCGGGAGTGGGTTGGGGTGAGGGGGAAACAAGCCCTAAACCAGAAAAATCTGTGCCGACGACAATAACTTGATAATCAGGGCTAATCGTTGTCATATTACTTAATGCCAACTAGATTGTTTTAACTTACGCGGTGATTACTTATTTGCTCCCATGAAATGACTTTGGGTCATTTCATGCTCTCAAAACGTAATCATTGCGATGCAATGCGTAAGTTGTGGACATGGTGTGTTGTCAACTTTATAATTGACAACAAGCGATGTCAACATCTGAAATCGAAAAAAGTGAGTTATTTTTCAAAATGACTGAAACATTATCCAATGACAAGAAGCGTCGTAGCTTTCGCGGAGTCAGTGCCGAACAACGGCAAGCCGAACGTTACGAAAAGTTGATGGAAGCAGGTTTACAAAGTTTTGGCACACATGGCTATTATAAAGTCACGGTGCGTGAGATTTGCGCCGAAGCCAAACTCACCGAACGCTATTTTTATGAGTCGTTTAACAATCACGAACAGTTATTGGTGGCGGTGTATCAACGACTGATTCAAGGGCTGCAGCAGGTCATTATTAGCACGATATTGGCCGAAGAAAATAAAGAACCAAAACATTTGATACGACTAGGACTGACGGTATTTTTACGCTATGTCTCTACTGATCCGCGTATTGCCCGAATATTGTTTATTGATGTACCGCATGTGCGTTTTGAAAACGCGGTATTGATTCGTGACACCTTGAGTAGTTTTGATACCTTATTGCAGCAATTTGGCCAAATGATGTTTCCTCGTTTTGCGGAAACAGGATTGAATTTTGACTTGGTGACGGCAGGTTTAAATGGTGCGAATGTCCATATTGTCACGCGTTGGGTACACAGTGGTTTTGCTCAGCCCTTTGAAGAAGTATTAGAAAGTTGTTTTGTATTGTTTGCGGCAATGGCCGATTATTTAGCAAAAGATAACGTAGGCCAAAGATGACAAACTCAATGAAAGCAGACTTAATGCTCGTTGGCGTAACCTTGTTAGCGGCAGTGAGTTGGATTATGTCGCGTGAAGCGGTATTACTCATGCCGCCATTATTATTTATGGCGTTGCGATTTTTGTTGGCGGCAAGTTTGTTAGCAATGATGGGGCATGCCCAATTACGCACCCTGAATGCAAGGGCGATTCGTCGTAGTGTCAAGGTGGGGTTGGTATTTGCGGCGGGAATGAGTTGTTGGGTGATGGGCATATTTACAGGAACACACGTCGGCGAGGGCGCGTTTCTCACCAGTTTAGGCGTGGTGCTGGTACCTGTCATTAGCTATGTATTTTTTGATGAAGTTCAGCCACGTAGCACTTGGTTGGCGTTAGTAGTTGCTTGCGGTGGCTTAGCGTTACTGTCGTTAAAACACGGTTTTCATGTCGAACTAGGACAAGTATTTTATCTGTCTTCGGCTGTTATTTTTGCTTTATTCTTTAGGCTTAATACTCAAGCAGCTAATGCTTATTCTTGGCGTGATAAACAAGGCCAAGTGCATGATGTCGCAGGAGTGCCTGCTATTGCGTTAACGGCGA
>JBKJUH010000235.1:0-2942 GCA_046590075.1 Agitococcus sp. | reverse complement strand
CTAGAAATAATTCAGCCTGAACAACATCCAACATGGCAGATTGCCACCACTTTAGAGGCAATATCGGCTTCTACTAACCAAGGTGATGGCCATAATTTTTTCCAAGCGGCCAATTATTTAGAGTTATTAGATCATCCTGTTGAAATGAGCGATTTTTCGGCAGTCGGTTTTGAGAGTCATCAAACGCCCCATAAAGTGGTGGTGACGGGCAAACATCGAGCTGACTTATCGCGCTTAAGCCGAGATTTAACGCGTATATGCGGCGCAGCCATTGACTTTTGGGGTGATGATAAACCGCCCTTTAGTCAGTATTTATTTCAAGTGATGGCGGTGGGCAACGGTTACGGTGGTTTAGAACATCGCAGTTCTACCAGTTTATTATGTTCGCGTGATGATTTGCCGTTAGCGACAGAGTCGGAGCATAAACTCAGTGATAAATATAAAGCCTTTTTAGGATTATGTAGCCATGAATATTTTCACGCATGGTTAGTCAAACGCATTCAACCTAAAATATTGGTTAAGCCTGATTTGCAGCAAGAAAACTACACCGAATTATTATGGGTATTTGAAGGGTTTACTTCTTATTATGACGATTTATTATTAGCACGCGCGAGTGTTATTTCGACACAAGAATATTTGGATTTATTAGCACAAACCATCACTCGTCATTTACGCACATTAGGCCGTTTTCAGCAAACCGTCACCGAATCCAGTTTTGATGCGTGGACAAAATATTATAAACAAGATGAAAACACGCCAAATAGTGTCGTCAGTTATTATATTAAAGGCTCATTAGTGGCGTTGTGTATAGATTTAAAACTACGTCAATTAAGCAATAATCAGTCGAGTTTAGATACTGTAATGCGCCAATTATGGCAAAACTATGGTAAAACAGGGCTTGGTATTGACAATGACACCGTACAAAATCTCGTACAAGCCTTAGTCACAGAAGATTTATCAGCTTTTTGGCAGCAATGTTTATATAGTACCGAGGAATTGCCTTTTGTCGAACTATTGACAGCACAAGGCATAACGGTCAATTTTAGGTATGAAAACAGCAGAAATCAGCCTGTAGCGAGCTTAGGTGTGCGTGGCCAAATGGCGGACGGTGGTTTTCAAATTCAAAATGTATGGCGTGGTGGGAGTGCGGAACAGGCAGGAATGTCCGCAGGTGATATCTTAATAGCAGTTGATGGCTTAAAAGTCAGCGCGCAATTAGAAAAAACCATTGCCAGTTATGCGATTGGTGATAGTCTCGACGTACATTTATTTCGACGTGATGAGTTGATGCACTGCCCGATGGTATTACAGTCATCACTTGCCGATGCGTGCAGCTTACAACTAAACGCAGACAGCCAGAAGCGTCATGATGCCGAGCGTTGGATTTTAGGTGAATAATAATTAGTTTCGACAATCAACTTTTTAGTGACCCTTAAAATCAGCCAATTGATATAACACCTGCTAGGTTATACGGTTGATTGATGATTAACCGTGATAAAAAGTGATTTACGCGAGCATTTACAGGAAAAATAAGATGAATCATCAGGATTTTTGGCAGGGTAATTATCCCGACAGTATTGCAAGAACGATTGATACCAATATCTATCCCACTATTTTAGATTTATTTAAAGAAGCCTGCCGCAAATATGCCAATAAGCCTGCATTTTCGAATATGGGGCGCACCATCACCTTTGCCGAAGTCGATAAATATAGCGCGACCTTTGCGGCATGGATTCAACAAAATACCGATTTGCAAGTGGGCGACCGCATTGCCGTACAAATGCCAAACTTATTACAATATCCTATTGTCGTATTTGGCGCGATGCGGGCGGGTTTAGTGATTGTCAATACTAATCCTTTATATACTGCGCGCGAAATGGAACATCAATTTCGTGATGCAGGTTGTAAAGCCTTAGTGACGTTAGCGAATTTTGGCCATTTAGTGCAGGAAGTATTACCAAAAACGGGCATTCGTTATGTCATTATCAGTGAATTGGCCGATATGTTGCCCTTTCCTAAACGACTGATTATCAATAACGTCGTTAAATACGTTAAAAAATTAGTGCCTGCGTATCATCTTCCCAACGCCATTGCCTTTACGCAAGTGATGAAAGCCAACCCGTCGAAGTTTAAGGAAGTGACTCCGCAGCCTGATGATCTTGCCGTGTTGCAATATACGGGTGGCACAACGGGTGTGTCTAAAGGGGCAATGCTAACGCACCGCAGTATTACCAGCAATATGTTACAAACCCATGCTTTTTTATCGACAGCCTTAGAAGCAGGGCGCGAGACGATGGTTTGTCCATTGCCGCTATATCATATTTTTGCGTTTGGCGTGTCGTGTATTGGCATGATTATGGGCATGCACACCATTTTAATTACCAATCCGCGTGATGTTGGCGCGTTTATTGAGGAAATTAAAAAGTGGGAAGTGACGGCAATGATGGGCTTAAATACCTTGTTTGTCGCGTTAATGAATCATCCAGACTTCAAAACCATTGATTTCTCGACGTTAAAAATGACCATTGCTGGCGGCATGGCCATGCAACATCAAGTCGCCAATGACTGGGAAGCGATTACAGGCTGTAAAGTGTGTGAAGGTTACGGCATGACGGAGTCTTCGCCTGTCATCACCATGAATCCACCTAGCGCAATTCAAATTGGTACCATTGGCATTCCTGCACCAAACACCCATATTCGTATTGTTAATGATGATGGTCAGGATGTGGCCTTAGGTGAGTCGGGCGAGTTATGGGCGCGTGGCCCGCAAGTGATGAAAGGCTATTGGCAACGTGCCGAAGCAACCGCCGAAACCGTCACCAGTGATGGCTGGCTAAAAACGGGGGATGTCGCTATTGTGCAAGCTGATGGTTATATTAAAATTGTTGACCGCAAAAAAGACATGATTTTGGTGTCAGGTTTTAATGTCTATCCGAATGAAA
>JBKJUH010000234.1:0-2934 GCA_046590075.1 Agitococcus sp. | reverse complement strand
CAAGGCCAAGTGCATGATGTGGCTGGAGTTCCTGCTATTGCGTTAACGGCGATTGTTTTGGCGATGGTTGGCGTGTGTAGTGGTGTTTTATCACTCATATTTGAGACGTGGCAAGCGACTTTTCAGCACTTTTCGCACGATATGCTGGCTTGGATTGTCGCTAGTGCCTTAGTGGGCACAGCCATGCGTTTTTTATTGCAAACCTATGCCCAAAGTTTGGCTAATAATACGCATGGCGTGGTGATTATGGTGATTGAGCCTGTGTGGGTAGCATTACTAGCGGCGGCGTGGTTTGGCGAACAAATGACGATGCAGCAAATAGTCGGTTGTGCGCTTATTTTTTGTGCGTTGTTAATTAGTCGAGCGCGTGTTGTACGTGATTGGTTGAAGTTATGGTAATGAGGGTTACGACGAAGTTACTTCTGCTGATGGTTTTGGCGCGTTGTTAATGCCATATCATAATGTTCAGCGAGATACGCTTTCACCGCCTCATCGGCTTGAAAATCAATGCCGTTTTCCAATTGTTTAACCACAGGAAAAGTCACGGCACAGGCATGACCTTCGACTTTAAAATCATCTTCGGATAAATGAGGTTGACTCATGGTGTGTTGCTCATTTTTAAGCCATAGTTCAGTGAGTGTTTACGCGAGCTGAACGCAAACGAAGCCTTCGCCAAGCCATCAGTCCTGCGGATGCCCATGATACAGTTGTCTGATTTTTGCTTTGATATGTTCAAACAAAAACGGTTTCGATAAAAAATCATTCATCCCCATTTTCAGGCTGTGTTCACGGTCACTTTCAAAGGCATTAGCCGTTAACGCAACAATATAAGGTTGTTTGCTCAGTGGCATTTGCCGAATGAGTTGGGTCGCGGTTAGACCATCCATTTCAGGCATTTGAATATCCATAAAAATCAAATCGAAATCATGGTTTTTCACCTGTTCAATGGCTTCTTTACCATTGCTGGCGACTTCGGCTTTGATATGAAGTTTGGCTAAAAACTTCAGCATAATCACTTGATTGACGACGTTATCATCAACCACTAAGACACTGGGTGTATCCGATTCGTCAAAATGTGTTTCATCTATTTTTATAGTGGCATCGAGCTGGTCAGCAACACCTAATATCACACTAAAGGTAAATGTTGTGCCTTGCCCTAAAGTGCTTTCGACTTCAATCGTGCCAGACATGGCTTCGGCCAAGCGTTTGCAAATGGCTAAGCCCAAGCCACTGCCGCCATATTGTCGGGTGGTGGAGGAGTCCACTTGGGAGAATACTTGAAATAAACGGTGTTGCCGTTCGGGAGCAATGCCAATGCCTGTATCTTGAATAGAAACAATAAAGCGAAAGGTCTGCTCATCAAGGGCTTGTGAATGTGCGTACAGGCGAATACTGCCTTGATGGGTAAACTTTAGGGCATTAGTAATGAGATTAGAGATGATTTGACTTAACCGTAAATGGTCGCCAATGGCGATTTTGGGTAAGTCTGTCGACCAATCACAGCTTAAAGCGAGTTGTTTTTTTTCTACTAATGGCCGATACAATGTGCTGACACTGGTGAGTACTTGGCTCAATAAAAAGGGATGATGTTCCAGTTCGAGCTTGCCTGCTTCAATTTTAGATAAGTCTAAAATATCGTTTATAAGTGCCAATAACGTGTCACTGCTGCTACGAATGGCGCGTAAATAACTTTCTTGCTCAATACTGAGGTGAGTCATATCCAACAGTTGTGCCATGCCAATGATGCCATTCACGGGCGTGCGAATTTCGTGACTCATCATTGCTAAAAATTCGCTTTTAGCCGCCGTCGCCGAGTTAGCTTGTTCTAATGCCGATTGTAATTGTTGTGTGCGCCGTAAAACCGTGGCTTCCAGTTCCAGTGTGAATGATAGTAGTCGTTGGTTAGAATATTCTAGCTCCGCGGACTTTTCTGCTAATAAGGCTTCAGACTGTTTGCGTGCGCTAATATCTTTAATAAAGCCTGCAAACATGGACTGGCCGTTGATTTGAGCATGACTAAACGAGATTTCAATGGGGAATTCATGACCATCGCGATGCAAGCCGACGCTTTCGGAGTTCTGCCATTGCAAGCGTTTTCGCCCCGTCGTCAAATAATGCTTAAAGCCCGTTTGATGATGTGTTTTTAAGCGGTCTGGTTGTAATAAAGCAATATGTTGGCCAACGGCTTCCTTTAAGGAGTAACCAAAAATCAAAAAAATAGCAGGATTAGCATGTCTAATGATACTGTCTTCATCGAGGACAATCACCGCATCAGGGGCAGTATCCCATAAAGCGCGAAAACGCCCCTGACTGATGCGTAATGCTTTCTCCGTTTCAGTGATTTGTTTTAATTGCTGCTGCAATGCAATTTCAGCGTTTTTGTAGGCGGTTATGTCGCGAATACACGCCTGTACAATGAGTTGTCCGCCAATATTTAAAGCGGTAAGGGTAACATGACATAAGAGGAGTTCGCCGTTAAGTCGTTGGTGTTGCCATTCAAATACATGCGAGCCTTGTTTGACAGCAATTTTGGCCATTTCCAAAGCTTTGCTACTTGAAAGTTGGCCGTCAGGTTGGTATTCAGGTGATAAATCAAAGGGGCTGAGTTGTAAAAACTGAGCTTCAGAGTCAACACCAAATAACACTAAAGCAGCTTTATTGCCTTTGGTAAAGCGATTGAGCGTGCGAGCATCACTCGTCATCAGGGCATCGGTGCTATATTCAAACAATAAACGATGACGTTCTTCACTTTCTTGCAGTTGTTCTTGGTTGGCACGTTGTTGGGTAATATCTTCACAAATACCTAATAAAAAATCGGTTTGACCATCTATGATGTTAATAACAGGCACTTTTTGGGTATGCAGAAGTACGGTGCGATTATCAGCAGTATGCGATTTTTCTTCTTCAATATTAATGCATTGCTGTTCTGAGGCT
>JBKJUH010000175.1:0-2726 GCA_046590075.1 Agitococcus sp. | reverse complement strand
CTTATGATGCCTGTTGTTGGCAAATTTTGTTGTATCGTCGGCAGTTTTTTGTGGATGCCGACAATAACACCATCGCCAGTCGCCGCCGTAGTGCCTTTTTTATTGAAGTGACGCTCAAAGGTTTGGCTGGTTTGACCAGTGGTGTCAGTGATTTGTTAAAAAACAAAGTGTTTGGTTATAGCCAAACAAGAGATAGCTCAACCGTTTTAGGCTTGCGTCGCTAGAGGCTAACCCCCAGCCCTCTCCCTCAGGAGAGCGGGAAATTATTTATTAGAGATTATTGTTCATGCGTCGTTATTTATTTGCTTTATGTTTGACTTGTTGTATTCAACCGTCAATGGCTGCGGCCTTATTAGATAAAGTTGCCGCCATTGTCGATGAAGATGTGGTGTTAGATAGTGAAGTCAGTCAACGACTTGCTGACTTACAGTATCAATATCGTAATCGTCCTAATGTATTGCCTGCCGATGACATTTTGCGTACACAGGTTTTAGAGCAACTGATTGTCCAACGTATTCAATTGTCGCAAGCTGAACGCGCAGGCGTGCGTATTGATGACAACAGTTTAACCGCATCGCTCACTGAAATTGCTCAGCAAAATGGCATGAGCTTGGCCGACTTTCGAACCAAGTTAGAAACGGAAAAAGCAGGGAGCTACCACCAAATCCGCGAGCAAGTACGGCAAGAAATGATGACGAGCCGTGTGCGTAATCGTCGCGTTGGCGAACGGGTGCATATTACCGAACAAGATGTGGATAATTTTTTAGCCTCACCCCAAGGCCAAACCGCCCTCGAAACCGAATATCGTTTAGCGCACCTACTTATCAGAGTGCCTGAAGAAGCCTCACCCAAAGAATGGGCAGCGGCAAAAGTGAAAGTCGAGCAAGCACTGGCGTTGTTGCAACAAGGCAAACCTTTTTTTGAAGTCACCACCCGTTTTTCACAAGATGACGATGCCCTGCAAGGCGGTGACTTAGGCTGGCGCAAAGCCGCACAATTACCAACATTGTTTGCTGACAATGCCGACGCACTGAAAAAAGGCGAATTTTCGGGAATTTTACAAAGCCCTGCGGGATATCACCTCATCGCCATGATAGATAAACGCGGCAATCAACAAATGATGATTAGCCAACATCATGTCCGCCACATTCTCATCAAACCGTCCGAAATTGTCAGCTTGGAAGATGCCAAGCAAAAAGCCGATGACTTACACGAGCGTTTAGTCAAAGGTGCAGATTTTGCCGAAATTGCTAATACTTATTCCGAAGATGTCGGTTCGGCGCGTAATGGTGGCGATTTAAGATGGGTTTCGCCTGGTGAAATGGTCGCCAGTTTTGATAACATGATTGGCAAAACCCACGTTAATCACATTAGTCCTGTCTTCGAAAGTCAGTTTGGCTGGCATATTTTGCAAGTTTTAGGGGAACGTAATCAGGATATGACCACTCAATATCGTCGTAATTTAGCGCGGCAAGCCTTATATACGCGTCAATTTGAGGAAGAAAAAGCCAGTTGGTTACGCGAGTTACGCGCCGAAGCCTTTGTGCAAATTAAAGGTGCAGCAGCCGAGACCAAAACACCATGAAACCGTTATTACTGACCTCAGGTGAACCTGCGGGCATTGGTGTCGATTTATGTATTCAAATTGCTCAATTAGGCTTAACTACACCGTTTGTGGTGCTGGCTGACCCAACCTTATTGCTGCAACGCGCCCATCGTTTAGGGTTGCCATTAGAGATTCATTATTACGAACTTGGTGATGAGTGCCCAACCTTAGCCGCAGGTGAATTAGCCGTTTGGCCGATTCCCTTGCGTGACAAGGTGATTGTTGGCGAATTAAATGTCGCTAATAGTGACTATGTTTTAGAAATGCTGGAACGAGCGACTTATGCCTGTTTAGACGGTTTTGCCGCAGGTATGGTCACTGCGCCTGTACAAAAGTCGATTATTAACGAGGCTGGCATTGCTTTTAGTGGCCACACCGAGTTTTTACAAGAATTATGTGCCGTTCCACAAGTAGTGATGATGCTGGCCTGTCCTGATTTGCGTGTCGCTTTAGCCACCACTCACCTGCCGCTCAGAGATGTGCCTAATGCCATTACAGCCGAACTGTTGACAGCAGTGATTCAGATTTTGCATAACGATTTAATCCGCAAATTTGGTATTGCTGCACCGCGTATTTTAGTAACAGGCTTAAATCCTCATGCAGGTGAAGGCGGCTATTTAGGCCGTGAAGAACTCGACATTATTAATCCAACGCTGGCCAAACTTCGTCTTAAAGGAATTAATCTTTCTGATGCTTTACCTGCCGACACACTATTTACCCCACACAACTTAGCCAATGCCGATGCGGTGTTAGCGATGTATCACGACCAAGGCTTGCCTGTGTTAAAAGCCAAAGGTTTTGGCGAAGCGGTGAATGTGACCTTAGGTTTGCCCATTATTCGCACCTCTGTTGACCACGGTACAGCACTTTCTTTAGCAGGAACTGGACAAGCAGATGCAGGAAGCTTATTGGCAGCGTTAAAGATGGCGGCAGTGATGGCTGGTTTGCCGCATTAAAAATCCTCTTCAGAAAGCATTTATAAACCACGTTAATTAAGAAATGCTTGGTTTTTGTATTCTCCGTTCGCACTGAGCCTGTCGAAGTGTTGTCTGCCAGTGGTTCGACAGGCTCACCACGAACGGAAAGTAGTACTACGGATTTCTATGTGGAGGGAGTTTAC
>JBKJUH010000303.1:0-4099 GCA_046590075.1 Agitococcus sp. | reverse complement strand
TTTATGCCGAAAATAATATGTTCAAGGAGGCCGTGGAAGCACAAACAAACGCTATAAGTAAATTGGATGAACTTAAAGGCTCAGGGGGGATGGACGAGTTGCATGCAACATTAGAGTGTCGTCTTTTAAATTATAAACAGGGTCGTGTCTGGCATTTAGACGCAAAATACTCTCCTTTTGGTTGGAAGCCATTAGCAAAGTGTAACTTATAGAATGGTTTGTTTCCTAGCTTGGTGCGCTAAGCTACCTAAGCGTAACGAAAATGCGTATTGAAGTCGTCCTGACTGTTTGACTTGAAATGAATGAAATGGCTGAATAGGATGCCACAAATTATTTTACAAGGCTTTAGCCTCAAAGTTTAACTCATGACTTTATCTGCGTTACCGACCTTAGGCGTAGGCCTAAGTTTAAGCCTAGCCTCTCAGCCCGACCCTGTGGCTTTAGTCAAACACCCCTTAGGCGCAAGCTTTATTGAGTATGCAGGTCTAGTTGACGTACAAAGCGTGTTGTCCGAAGTTGAGCGTATTCATGCCGCAGGTGCGCCTGTGTTATATCATCCTTCGTATATCAATTTTTGCGGTTCGTTCGCTAATGACAGCGCATGGTTACTGACGGCAGCGCAGCATATTAGTACGGTCAAGTCGGGGTGGTTTGCCCAAGATTGCGCTTATTGCTTTTGGCAGGCAGGGCAGAGTTATTCCACGCAGTTGGGCTATTTTATTCCCCCTATTTTGAACGAAGCCTCGTTGCAGTTGGCTATTGAACGTGTGCAAGAAGTGCAAGCGTTTATGCCCGTGCCTGTGGCCATTGAACCGCCACCGATGACGTTTGTCGTTGGCAGAATGCCATTGATGACGTTTTTTGGCCGACTAGCACAACAAGCCGATTGTGCGATTTTGTTAGATATGGGGCATTTGGTGTCTTACGAAATGGCCAGCGGTAAACGGGTGTTGGATGAGTGGCAAAACTTTCCCGCCGAGCGCGTCATTGAAATGCATATTGCAGGTGGGCGCGTGCGCCAAAGTGACGAGGGCGCAGTGTATGTTGATGCCCACGAATGCGCGGTACTAGAACAAACATGGACTATGTTAAAAGAGTTATTGCCCAAATTGCCGCAGTTAAAAGCGGTATGTTACGAATGTGAAGGCGTGAGTGACGAGCAAGAAATTTTGCGTGTCTTGGCGCAATTAAGAGCGTGGGTGATTGCCTATAGTGCCAATCCTACGTTGGTGGCGGTAGTGCAAGGAGCATTGACATGAGCTTTGCCGAGCAAGAACGCGCGTTATTTGATTTGTTATTTAACCGCCCAGTGCGTGAAAGTTTTAGTAAAAATCCACGTTTGGCGTTAAAAGACTACTCTCTCAATACGGATGAATTAGATGATTTTGTCACTATCAATCCCCATGCTTTAGCTTTAGATGCCAGAGTGCGCGTCGATTTGATTTTAGCGCAATGGTGTAGAAGTTTGCCGCTGACCTTTAGTTTGCTGTCGTCAATAGTGGGTGGTTTAGAGTTATTGAAAAGTTTGGTGGACAGCCAAACCATGAGCCAATCCCCTAATGATAGAATCGTTGTTTTCGCCACACGTTTACGACAAGCGTTAATGGCAAAACCGACAGTTTCTTTAGCAGACTTGTCGTTAATAGTTGCGGTGTTGGATGCTGAGTTAGGAATGGCTTCCACGAGTCGCTTATTAAAGCACAGCATTGTAAACGAGCAATTTATTGAGCAAGCACCTGCTAATGTTGATGAGCATTGGTTATCTCAACCGATTCGCTTAGCCGCTTATGTCAGTGCGGCAATTATTCCACTTTCGTATAGTCAATTGAAAAAAGACTTATGTCCGTGTTTAGGGGCGGAGTTATGGCGATACCTTAATAAAACACCATTATTAGCGGTCGAACGCCAACGCTTATTTCAGCAAGCTGATATGCGGTTATTGGTCAGTCGAGCAACGGTAAGTCAACTATCGGCGTGTGAGCCAAGTGTTGACCATATCACCGCAGAATTAGCCGAAGGTTTTGCTTCGTTATTTGAATATGTTAATGGCTCAATGAGCGTTGCCGATATTTTGCTGCAATTAAAACAGTTAGGGGCAAATGAGGCGTTGTTGCAGGGCATTGAAAGCGGATTTAGGCAGTTGTTGGTGGGTGGGATGATAACCGTATAGGTAGGCTGGGTTGAGGTACGAAACCCAGCATTGACAGGCTCACAGTATCTAAACCAATCCCTTCTCCACTAAGTAATTTTTAAAAGTCTTGTGCAGGCCTGTTTCCAATCTTTTATTAGCATTTATTCCCAAACGCCTAGCATCGCACTTATCCATAATGCTCGTGCCACGTTAGGCTCTTTTTCAATAGCAACGATGGTTTTTTTTGTATCCTCTGTCGTTTTAACTTGGTATTTTAGTGTGGATATAATGGCATTGGGCGCGATTTGCGCGTCACCCATGTGGCCAAAGTTTTTGAAAGTAATGAGTATTTGAGGCTGTGAAAGCTTAGTATAAATATCGGATGGTAAATCAACAGTAACGGTAGCAGAGCAAGTCAATTGGTGAGTATTATCCGACTCCAGCACAATATCATTTAAGTGGATTTTAACTTTATCTAAAATAATACGTGGGTTTAGTAGTGGTCTTTTTGCAAATATATCCTCAATTTCGGCGTTAATACTTTTTACGACGGCATTTTGTGCCTCCATACTTGAGCAAGAAGGCTTTTGTAGGCTACAAGCGGCTATTAAAAGCGAGCAAAGACTAAAGAGTAAGCAGGTGGTTTTTGTTGTCATTAGGTGTGTCCTTGATGATTTCGACTTAAAAAATAGCAGTAATTTGGTTTTTATCCATCAGAAATGGCTTGAGTATTGTTGTTAGATGCCGAGTTAAAGTGTTACGTTTTACAGTAGGTATTGTTCGATTATATTCATAAAAATGAGTGGTGTGTAAAAGACTTTTAGGTTTTGATGATGGCTATAACAAGGAGATTTAAGATGATGAAGGTGATGCGTTGTTTATGTTGTGTGCTGTTAGTTCTACCAAGCATTACCTTTGCTGGTTTAGAGGAAGGGTTGGCGGCACTTGCCAGAGCAGAATATACCCTTGCTATGCAAGAGTTTCAGCCTTTGGCTGAGCAAGGTGACGCAACGGCGCAATTTAACTTAGGTGTTTTGTATGCCAAAGGCCAAGGTGTGGTGCAAGACTATCTAAAAGCGGCGGAGTGGTATCGCAAAGCAGCAGAGCAGGGTAATGAAAAGGCTCAGCAGAAATTAGGTTTTTTGTATGCCACTGGACGAGGTGTGCCACAAGATTATGCAACAGCAGCAGGATTGTATCTCAAAGCGGCAGAGCTGGGTAATGAAAAGGCTCAAAATAACTTGGGGGTTTTGTATGCCAATGGCCAAGGCGTAGGGCAAGACTATTTACAAGCAGCGGAGTGGTATCGTAAAGCGGCGGAGCAGGGTGATGAATTTGCACAATTTAACTTAGGTGTGTTTTATCACGATGGTAAAGGTGTAGCACAAGACTATCTGAAAGCAGCGGAGTGGTATCGTAAAGCGGCAGAGCAGGGTTACGAAAATGCACAAAATAACTTAGGTGTATTGTATGAAAATGGCCAAGGTGTAGCGCAAGAACATTTGAAGGCGGCGGAGTGGTATCGCAAAGCGGCGGAGCAAGGTTACGTAGATTCACAAAATAACTTAGGTGTTTTATATGCCAATGGCCAAGGCGTAGAGCAAGACTATTTACAAGCAGCGGAGTGGTATCGCAAAGCGGCAGAGCAGAGCTATGCAAGTGCACAAAATAACTTAGGACTTTTGTATGCCAATGGCCAAGGTGTAGCGCAAGATTATGTAAAAGCGGCGGAGTGGTATCGTAAGGCGGCAGAGCAGGGTTACGCAGCGGCACAATTTAACTTAGGGATTTTCTATGAGAATGGCCAAGGTATAGCGCAAGACTATCTAAAAGCAGCGGAGTGGTACCGTAAGGCGGCAGAGCAAGATAACGCAGAGGCGCAATATAATTTAGGAGGTTTGTATACCAATGGCCAAGGTGTAGCGCAAGATTATGTAAAAGCGGCGGAGTGGTATCGTAAGGCGGCAG
>JBKJUH010000063.1:0-4276 GCA_046590075.1 Agitococcus sp. | reverse complement strand
CAAATAATATAATGTTTGAGGGGTAGCTGTCTGGCTTTGAGACGAATGTCAGGCAAAGCGAGGTGTATGGCGTTTTTAAGATGGACAAGGCGATATTCTTCGGCTAGGCGAACATCAAGCCACACCGCTTCTTCTGATTGAATTTGTGGGATAGCCAAGCTAAAACTGAGGCTTTGTAAGGTGGGCGTCTTTAATAGTCGGTTAAAATCTTTATCGACTAAGACCATTAATATGCCATCGTCGAGCATGGTGACATCGGCATTACGTGGCGCGTCTTTTAATAAACCTTCTTCGCCAAACAAATCGCCTTTGCCCAAATAAGCCACTGTTAATACTTCATTATCTACACGCTGGCGGACTTCGGCTCGACCTTCTTTAATAAAGTAGCAACTTTCGGCAGCTTCGCCTGTACGAATAATAACATCACCTTTGCGGACGGTTTTTTCTGTTAAGACGTTGAGTAATTCTAAAATATGAGTAGGGGGTAAACGATAAAAGATTCGTGATTGTAATAGGCGTACTAACCAGTCTTTATCTATTGTGTCGGGTAGGTTTGCAAACAGTGTTTTCGCCAAACTACTCAGGCTTTGTTGCCACAACAAGGCATCATTTAAACGTTGCTGATTGACCACTAAAATATTGGCTGTTTTTAATGCCTTTATGGTGAATTGCCGTGGCTTTTGCGGCACTAGGGCATGATTGGCAGCAGGGTCTATGGCATTTAATGTCGTTTCCTGACCTTTATGGTCAATCAGCGTAATTTGGCCACTGAGTAAAAAAAAGGATTTTTCGTCACAATCACCGTAATGACATATTTCACTTTCGGGGGCAAAAGACTCGACATGGCAACCCGATAATACGTCTTTTAATCGTTGTTCGGACAGGGCATTCAATGGCGTAAAATTATGCACTATGTCTGCATTAAGGGCTTTTGTCATTATTGTACCCATGAGTCGTCACTGCCTAATTAGTTGAATTTCAACACATTAATAATTGCCGTGTCTGCACCTTGATGGCGAACACAACGGTCTGATTGGCCTGCCACAAATCGACTGGGTGAGTCGGTACGAATGAGTCGTGAGTTACAGCATTGGCCTTCACCAATATCAACACTACAGCGAGGATTCTCGTAATGTTGCAGCCAGACTTTGTACTGCGACTCGCTAACTAAGCATTTAGTCGCCACATAGGCCATGGGATTATGAATATAATTCACTAATTCACTGACAGGCACAGACAAATTACCCACACCTGCATGGAATGCTACAAAATTCATGCCGATACTTTCGAGCTTTAACAAAAAGCTGTCTGCTCCCGCTTCTTGTTGCGATGCCTGTGCATGTTTTAATGCTTGTACTTCGGCATCGAGTTCGTTAATGGCTTCTTCGCGCTCGGCAACTTCAGCATTAAGTGATTTAAGACTGAGTAAATAACGAGAGGCTTCTTCTTCTAGTCGTCTATCTAACGATAATAGATGTTCAGTTTTTAGACGACTAATGCGGGTTTGATGCTCTTGGTCTTTATTTTCGAGGAGTTTGGCGATTTGTTGATGTTGCTCACCTGCGGCACTTAACGAAATTTGCAACTCTTGTAATTGTTTTTGATGAATGGTGCGCTCTTGACGCAAGCTATCTTCAATGCCTGTCAAGCTGATAATTTGACCACTTAAGGCATCTAATCGTTCTTGTTGGGTGTCATATTGCGTTTTGAGCCCTTTGCTTTGCTCAATTAACTTCATGTTTTGCGTTTGCAGAATATCTAATTGTTGCTGATGAATGTAGGACTGTAAGCGCAGCGTTTCCTCTTTTTCCGTGATGATGGTTTGTAATTGCAAACTTAAATCTTGGATTTTCTGCTCAAGCGCCAACGTCTCGCGTTCATTCTGAGCAGGCGGAGGGGCATACGATGATTGATATGCTGTTTCCGTTAGAACTGGAATGTCCGATTCCGTAACGGTGTAAGACTTTGCTCGTCGAATACCTAAGCGATTACAAGCTTCAGGAATCGCACGTTGAATTTGAGCAAAGGTACCGTCTTCACCTTGGATAACAGGATCCCATAATTTTGTTGCGTGCCACGACACAGGGCATTGACTTTTACAGGCTAAACGAATGGGCCCTTTGCCTAAGTCTGGCCCTAGCCCTGCCATTTCCACCAAATGGCTTAACGGAACATTCCAACCATTATCGGGGTAGCCCGACTTGTCAAATGTAATGATAAACAGTGCTACGCCTCTGACCGTTAACGTGTCATCAATTTGAACGTAGGCACCGATTTTTTTTTGTTTGGCGTATTGTGGCATGGGTGCAACACCACCAACGACGGCATCAAAGTCGTCATATAGCATCGACTTACCGATGTCTTGCTCTGACCACAACAAAATCAATTCTGCATGAGTGGATGAAGATGTTTTGAACATATCACGTCCCTATTTTTGGCGTAAAGACTTCATTACTTTAGGACTTACGCGGTTATCGCTTATTTGCTCACATTTCAGCCGCTTTAGGCGGCTTTATGTTCACAAAACGCGCTAATCGCGGTGCGATGCGTAAGCCCTGATTTGCTAATTGGTATTTATTCAGCATTTGCTGACACAAATTGACGTAAAACGACGATTTATGCCTTGTTATAGATGAGCATTGTTATAAGAGCAAGATGAATAATTGTCAAAAGGAGAACTACTTAATACTCTTAAAATTAAAGGCCGTCTTTTTGGGACGGCCTTCACAAGTATCGACGTTTATTGCTGGGTTGAAACCCAGCCTACATCCTTACTTTTCAATAATGGCAACTACGCCTTGACCACCAGCAGCACAGATGGAGATTAAGCCACGACCTGAACCTTTTTCGTTAATCATTTTGGCAAGAGTCGCAATAATACGACCACCCGTTGCCGCAAAGGGATGACCCGCTGCCAACGAAGAACCATTAATGTTAAGTTTGCTACGGTCAATACTTCCTAAGGCACTTTTCAAACCAAGACGCTCTTTACAGAACTCAGGATCTTCCCATGCTTTTAAGGTGGACAATACTTGCGCGGCAAAGGCTTCATGGATTTCGTAAAAATCAAAATCTTGTAATTTAATGCCAGCACGATCCAACATACGTGGAACGGCATACGCAGGAGCCATTAACAAACCTTCTTTTTTATGCACAAAGTCAACCGCAGCGACTTCGCTAAACGTCAAATAAGCTAAAACGGGTAAACCACGCTCTTTTGCCCAGTCTTCAGAAGCCAATAACACCACCGAAGCACCGTCAGTTAATGGTGTGGAATTAGCGGCGGTCATAGTTGCGCCTTCACCTTTACCAAAGCAGGTTTTTAAGGTCGCTAGTTTTTCTAAGGTGATATCGGCACGCATATTGTTATCGCGGCTTAACCCTTGATAGGGCGTGACTAAATCATTGAAAAAGCCACGATCATAAGCAGCCGCCATATTTTTGTGGCTGTTAAAGGCTAATTTGTCTTGTTCATCACGTGGAATTGCCCATTCTAAGGCAGTAACGGCAGCATGGTCGCCCATGGCCATGCCTGTACGCGGTTCACCGTTTTTAGGCTGTTCTGGCGCAAGATGCTTGGGACGAATTTTTAACGCCGCTTTTAGACGGTCTTGATTGGTTTTAGCACGATTGATTTCCAGTAGAATTTTACGCAAATCATCGTTAACGGCTAACGGTGCATCGCTGGTGGTATCCACGCCACCTGCAATACCACAGTCAATCTGACCTAAGGCAATTTTGTTAGCCACCAGAATTGCTGCTTCTAGACCTGTAGCACAGGCTTGTTGAATATCGTAGGCTGATGTTTCAGGAGCAAGTTTTGTGCTTAATACACATTCACGAGTTAAGTTAAAGTCACGGCTGTGTTTTAATACCGCACCTGCAACCACTTCGCCCATGCGTAAACCTTGTAGGCTAAAACGCTCAATCAGGCCATTTAAGGCGGCTGTTAACATGTCTTGGTTAGAGACTTTAGCGTAAGCTCCGTTAGAACGGGCAAAAGGAATACGGTTACCACCAATAATAGCGACGCGACGAACAGTCATATCTTCCTCCAAGGGTTTTCAATAGCAATAAGCTACCATCAACACCAATAAATACATTGGCATTTGCGCGGACGCTAGTCTGCCACAAGGCGAATGTCATCACGAGAGTCATTTGCTACTCTGAATAGGTATAAAGCGGTATTCCTAGGCAATTTTGTAGAAGTTTTAATTTATAAAACAATCAGCCTCGCCAAAATGTCACTTTTGTTTTAGTCTCAAGCCGCGCTCCC
>JBKJUH010000247.1:0-2790 GCA_046590075.1 Agitococcus sp. | reverse complement strand
ATGCTTGTCTTTGAAGGATGGGCGGCGGATTTGGTTGATGATAAACCAGCGAGTGAAATTCTCATTTTCAAGGGGGAAAAACTTGTGTGGCAGGTTGCGCCAACCTACAGAAGGGATGGTGTGGTTAAAGCATTCAATCGACCAACGCTATTACGTAGTGGCTATCGTGCAATTGTTCCCTTGACGGTTTTTGAGTCCAAAGATGGTGATATCAGCGTAGTTACCATATCGAAAGATAAGAGAGCCTTCAGGATACCTCTAAAGGATACCCATAAAGAGCTTATTCGCACAACGCTTGAAAAGTGATGGACTATATTAGTATATATAGCGAAGTACTAGATAAGAAATTTAATAAGAGAGATGAATACTTCAATGACACAGGGATCAGAGAGTATGTCCATGGAATCGAATAACTGTGTGACGTTGCCAGCGTCGTTCAGAGATCCATCTGGTTTTATTTTTCAACATGGGGGTGAATTATATCGTCAGGTGAATAAAACCTACCAAGACCACTATCAGATGTTTATGGACTCCGGTCTTTATGCTGCTCTGGTCAAGCAAGGTATGATCGTGTTGCACGAGGAAGTCGATGGCCCGGTTGCTGACGAGAGCTGTGCTTGGCGAATATTGAAACCGGAGCTGATTCCGTTGATCTCCTATCCCTATGAATGGTGCTTCAGTCAGCTAAAAGATGCGGCACTTTTAACTCTTGATGCTCAGTTGATGGCTTTGAATCATGACATGAGCTTAAAAGATGCATCGGCATATAATGTGCAGTTTAAACGAGGGCAGCCAATATTCATAGATACATTATCTTTTGAACCTTATATTGAAGGGCGCTCATGGGTAGCTTACCGTCAGTTTTGCCAGCATTTTTTAGGGCCTTTAGCCTTAATGTCTAAATGTGATATCCGGCTAGGACATTTGATGAGGTCGCATATTGATGGCTTACCATTAGACCTGGTCAGTAAACTCCTCCCCCGTCGGTCAATTTTTAATTTTGGGTTAGGTGCGCATTTGCATCTGCATGCACGTACGCAAAAAGCGTATTCTGCTAGTGAAGAAGTGCTATCAGAAAAAGCAAGGAAGTTAACAAGATTAAGTCGAACCGGCTTAATTGGTATAGTTGAGAGCTTGCGTTCTGCGGTTAAAAAACTAAACTGGACCCCGGGCGGAACTGAGTGGGGCGATTATTATAATGCAACTAACTATTCTGATGACGCTTTTGAGGTGAAGCGCAAAAATATCTCAGAATTTCTGGATGAAGTGAAACCAAGTGATGTCTGGGATTTAGGTGGTAATACGGGGCTCTTCAGCCGAATTGCCTCGGATAAAGGTATACCTACGGTCTGTTTTGACATTGACCCAACTGCAGTAGAGGCGAACTACCGGCGAGTAAAAAGTACGGGTGAAGCAGATATATTGCCATTGATGCTTGATCTTACAAATCCAAGTGGCGGCTTGGGTTGGGCTGCTTGTGAACGTGAAGCGCTTGTTGACAGGGGACCAGTTGATTGCACCATGGCACTGGCATTAATTCACCATCTTTGTATTGCTAATAATATGCCGATCTCTCGTGTAGCTGAGTTTTTTTCGCAATTAACTCGAAAAAATTTGATTATTGAGTTTGTTCCGAAAGCAGATGGTCAGGTACAACGGTTGCTGCGCTCTCGCCAAGATATTTTTTGTGATTATGACGAAGACAGATTTGAACTTGCTTTCTCAGAATATTTCTCTATTCGTCGAAAAGTTCCAATTGCGGGTTCATTGCGGTCGCTATACTTGATGGACAAAAACTAAATTCTATAACTACTAATTAATGCGTTGTTGTTAATTTGTTAAAAGGGGAAGATAAGTGAGAGTATTTAATAAACTATTTTGCGCGGTGGCGGCTATTCTTTTTGCTACTCCCGCGTTTGCATACCTGGATCCGGGCGCGGGTAGTGCCGTACTGCAAGGTGTTTTAGGTGCGCTTGCTGCCATTGCTGTGGTGTTAAAGCTCTACTGGCATCGCATGCTGAAAATGCTGGGTTTACGCAAGGATGTAAAAAAAGACCTGCAAAAAAAAGCAGAGAACGAAACCGAAAAAAACTAACAGATTATTAGAAATATTTTAACACTTCGGCCACTCGCGAGTGGCCGAAACTACTTAGGGATGTTTGTGCAAACAATCGCATAATTGCGATTGTTTTGTGCTTTTGAAGCTCATGCAAAAAAAACAAACCTCGTTCCAGCTTTTTATCTTTTTATTGTTCATCTTACTCTTCACGCCAAGGCTCACACTGGCTGCAAGTGAGCGAGTACTGCTGGTCAATGAATCTTTAGAGCTGGAATTTGAGCTTGCAACCGGTGCCATTAAAAACTGGCGACTGCCCGGTGTGCTTGATAAGCGCGGAGGGTTAAGTGACTTGGCTTTGCCCGCTGGGCAACTGTTTCTTCTTGAAGGCCAGTTGGCTGGGAAAAGTCTAAATGCGTGGCAGGAGCTAAGCGGTGGTTGGTCGGTTGCAAAGTGGAATGGTGGTTCTTTGGTGCTGGTTCTTGAGCATCCCGCGTTGCCTGTAAAAATCCAAAAATCCTGGTCTCTGACAGAATCAACCGGGTGGGTTGGATTTACAATGAGCCTTGAATGGCGGGGAAACTATACGCCAGCAAGTAATGATCAGCTTTCGCTCTTAATCGGACCCGGAGTAGGACAAACACCCTCCCATGGTCTGGGCTTTGGTCAGGATATCTATTCTTACACCGAGTTGGTTTACAGTGGAGCTGATGGGGTTAATACCGTTCGTCTTG
>JBKJUH010000213.1:0-3917 GCA_046590075.1 Agitococcus sp. | reverse complement strand
CTAATGGGCATTTGCACGCCATGATTAGCGATGGTGGCATACGAGCGAATCAGTTGCAGCACCGTAACCGCAATACCATTACCATAGGACATGGTGGATAACTGTACTGGACGCCATTCGCTACGTGGCTGAATTAACCCCCGAGACTCCCCTGGAAAACCACTACCCGTGGTACGACCAAAACCAAAACGCTGAAAAAATGTCGGCAAGCCTTCAGGTGGTAAGGCCAATGCAATTTGTGTTACGCCTACATTACTTGACTTAGCAATAATCGTTCCTAAATCAATAATCCCGTAATTTTCATGATCTCTCACCAGATGGTTAAGTACCTGCATCGTTCCTGGATTGGTATTAAACTTACTCTCGGGCGTAAACTTACCACTTTCTAAACCAGCCGCTACCGTCAGCACTTTCATGGTTGAACCAGGCTCAAACATATCAATAACGGCACGGTTTCGTAGTTGTTGAGGATCTAACTTACTGCGATTATTGGGGTTATAGGTCGGCTGATTGACCATCGCCAACACTTCCCCCGTTTCCACATCCAAGGCAATTAAATAACCTGCTTTTGCGCCACTCTCAGCCACCGCCGCCGCCAATTCACGATTGGCTACATACTGCACTCGAGCATCAAAACTCAGCGCAATATCCTGCCCCGCCTTGGCTGGATACAACTCAGCAATATCTTTAACTTTACGTCCCTTACGGTCACGAATCACTTGTTGCAACCCTGGCACACCTTTGAGGCTTTCTTCAAAAGCCAACTCAACGCCTTCTTTGCCTTTATCATCGACATCGGTAAAACCAATAACATGGGCGGTTGCCTCACCTTCAGGGTAATAACGACGATACTCAGTGACACCATAAACCGCAGGAAAATCGCGGTCTAATACCACTTGCGCGACGTCGGGAGGAAGATGCCGCTTTAAGTATAAAAATTCTTTTTTATTGCTACGGCCAATGCGCTGCTTTAAATCTTCAGGCTCTAAACCAATGGCAATCGCTAAGGCTTCGACATCTAAAACAACGGGTTTTTTGGGCTTTTTTACGGTCAGATCTGGGTGTGCTAACTCAAACACTTCTTTAGGATTTACCCACAACGACGTAACAGGCGTACTAACCGCTAAGGGCACGCCATTTCTATCCATAATCATGCCGCGATGGGCGTTGATGGTTTCGGTACGTAAAATACGCGCATCACCTTGTTTACGCAAAAAATCACGGTCAAAAACGTGCAAATACACCGCTCGACTGGCCATACCCACAAACAAAACCGCTAAAATGACTTGCAATAGAACGTGTCTGCCCGAAAAATCGACACGGCCAACAAAACTAAATATCTCTGCCAGTTTTTGCTTCATGGTTGCACCATCACCACATTTTGTAAGGGCGTAGCTTGCATTTGCAGCTCCTCAGCCGCCACAAAACCGACACGGCCATACGCCCCCCAAGAATGCTGCTCCAATAACAACTGCCCCCACTCCACATCCAGCGCATTACGTTGGTCGCGCAACTGCTGTAAGTCTTGCATCGCTAAGCGAAAGTGATGAACACTAAACGCCACACTAATAGCGGAACCTACCAACGCTGTCACAATCACCATAGCCACAATGGCGTTAAAACTTGGATGAAAGCTTTTTTTCAGTAACGCTAAAATCATTGGCTAGCTCCCACTTAACTTTTTTGCAATCCGCAAGTGCGCGCTACGCGCACGTGGATTTTGGGCTAACTCTTCTGGGCTGGCCGTTTTTTTGCCCAAGACTTTGAGGGTCGGGTTTAAATCTTTGGCTCGAATGGGAAAGTCTCTAGGCAAGTCATCACCCTTGGCTTCTTTCTGAAAAAACTGCTTAACCATGCGGTCTTCTAAGGAATGAAAACTAATCACCGCCAATTTCCCCTCAGGTTTCAGCGCGGTTAATGCTTGGGGCAAAAATGCTTTAATATCATCTAGCTCGTGATTAACCGCTATACGAATCGCTTGAAAACTGCGTGTCGCTGGGTTTTTATGACGCTCCCATGATGGATGCGCTTCGGCCACAATTTCAGCTAATTTTTTGGTCGAGGTAATAGGGAAAGTTTCGACTTCTTTTTTAATGGCTTTAGCAATACGACGACTAAAACGCTCCTCGCCATACTGAAATAATACGTTGGCTAAATCTTCTTCCGACACCGTCATTAGCCACTCAGCCGCACTCACCCCCTGATTAGGATTCATGCGCATATCTAAAGGGCCATCATTCATAAAACTAAAACCGCGACTGGCATCATCTAACTGCGGTGACGACACGCCTAAATCGGCCATAATGCCGTCAATTTTACCGACTAAATCATGGCTCGTTAATACCTGCAGTAAATCGGCGAAACTGGCGTGAATAATGGTAAAGCGATTATCTTCCGCCATTAACTTCTCGCCCGCAATAATGGCCTCGGGGTCTTTATCAAACGCCCATAAACGCGCATTTTCGCCAAGGACTGTTAATAACGCACGACTATGCCCACCCCGTCCAAACGTTGCATCGACATAAATACCGTCAACATCTGCAAGCACTGCGTGTACCGTTTCGGTTAATAGAACAGAGAGATGCACTAAAGGATTCGCCATAAAAACGCCAACACAGGGAGCATAAATAATAGGACTTACACATCGCACCGCGATTAGCGCGTTTTGCGAGCATAAACCCGTTAAAACGGGTGCAATGCGAACAAATAAGCAATAACCGTGTAAGTCCTAAAAAAGGTAAAAAGGCGACTAAGGCCAAGAAAATGAGTAGCAACAGTTAATATATTTACAGCCTTAAACTATAGAGAGCCAGTAAATAAGCGTCAAGGCTATTTAGAGCAATGACTCGGGTATTTTAACCTGATTTTTCAGACACTTAAATGCCAAAAATGAGGCATCAAAATCACAAATCAATTAGCTGAATGATTATTCTGATAAATCACTTTAATTTGACGGTTTTGTTGTTATTTTGTGACTGTACTTTGGGGGAATTAGCGCGTGCAGAGTGCTTATTAAGCCTTCACCGCATTTTGCTAATATTGAGAAAAGAGTGAGAGTTGGCCTATAAGCCGGGTTCTGTCGAGGACAGTCATTCCTCTAGGCGCACAGTCACCTGTACGCTCCAGCAACCTACCCGCATCCAGCGCGGGCCACGCCAATGGATGCCTATTTGGTCTTGCTTCAAGTGGGGTTTACCCTGCCACAACTGGTTACCCAGTGTGCGGTGCGCTCTTACCGCACCTTTTCACCCTTACCTGCACGGTTGCCCGTACATCGGCGGTTCAGCTCTCTGTTGCACTTTCCGTCGGCTCACGCCGCCTAGGCGTTACCTAGCACTTTGCCCTACGAAGCCCGGACTTTCCTCCCCTTGCGTGCGCAAGCGGCGACTGTCCAGCCAACTCTCGGCGCGAAGGATAACAGGCTTTGCTCATTGGGCAAGGTTTATTATTGGTTTAGATGAATAAGAAAACCTGAGTATGCTTGCCGATTACCTGAATAGCAGATAAAGTTTAAACCACCACCGTTTTCTGATGGGCGATTGCTATGCAGGCCATTGAGTTACAAGCACAAATCACATCCTCTCACGAAATTCATTTGCAGTTACCCAACACTATTCATGCGGGCACTGCGAAAGTGATAGTGATGTACGACATTCCTGATATGACTAGCGCGAAAAAACGTTTTTTTGGTCAATTTCGCCAACAAATAGTTATTGATGATACGCATTTTGACGATGAACTTGCGCCCGAATTTTGGTTAGGCCAATCCGAATGAAGTTACTTTTAGACACTCATATTTTCTTATGGTTAAATCAAGAACCCGATAAAATCCCTGCGTATATTTTATCGTTGTGTGAAGACCCCAATAATGCGCTATTTTTGAGTGTTGTATCGCCGTGGGAAATACAAATTAAAAG
>JBKJUH010000025.1:0-11952 GCA_046590075.1 Agitococcus sp. | reverse complement strand
CTAATGGTGCCGCCATGTTTAACAATGACTTGTGAAGCATTGTTAAACATGGCGGCACCATTAGCCATCAACACGGTGTTGGAAAAGACCATGCGCCCTATTTAGTAGCAGAAAAAGGCGTACAAGGTATTGCTGCTTTGCGAGCATTAGCGACCCATTTTGATGCCGATGGCCGTATGAATCCGCATAAATTACTGGTTGATGACTAGCCTTTAGCTGTTTTTACTAAAAATCTTCACCTGACTTATGCGTAGCCCTAAAGTTGGCGCGTTTTATGAATATAAAAACGATGAGAAGTTGCATAATTGGCAACAACTGCGTAAGCCTAACAAGAGCAATGACTTACGCTTGGCACTTATCGCGTAAGTCTAATAGAAGGTACAGAGATGTCGTTGACTCGTGAAGCGTTGTGGCAACAATTGCCACAAACAGAATGGGATATTGTTGTTGTCGGTGGCGGTATTACTGGCGCAGGTGTGGCGCGAGAAGCTGCGCGCACAGGGGCAAAAGTATTACTGATAGAACAAAAAGATTATGCTTTTGGTACGTCTAGCCGTTCGTCGAAAATGGTACATGGCGGACTACGTTATATTGCGATGGGTGACATCAAGCTGACATGGCACTCTTTAGTCGAACGTGAGCGGTTATTAACCGAAGCCCCGGGTTTAGTTGACCGTATGAGCTATTTTTTTGCTCATTATCAAGGTGGTGGTATTAAAAATAATCGTTGGGCGTTTGCAATTTTGTTGTTGGCGTATGACTTTTTAGCAGGCATTAAAGACCGTAGTTATTTGAATGCCAAAAAGTTTTTAGCGCGTGTGCCTAATTATCGTGCCAACAAATTGCTTGGCGCATCGCGTTATACCGATGCGGTTACCGACGATACCCGTTTAGTATTGCGCGTGTTAGATGAAGCTCGCAACGATGGCGCAGTCACACTGAATTATGTCAAAGCGACAAAAACGCTAATGACCAATAATGTTGTCTCAGGCTTGCAAATTACTGATGATGTGACAGGTCAAACGGCTGACATTAAAGCCAAAGTGGTGGTCAATGCCACAGGCGCATGGGTCAACAATTTACGCAAAATGATGACCACCGACATTGTCGAAGTACGTCCTCAACGCGGCAGCCATTTGGTGGTGTCGTCCGAGCGTTTGCCGTTGCAAGACGCGCTAATTTTGTTTCATCCTGATGATAAACGCGCGATGTTTATTTATGCGTGGGAAGGGCGTACCGTTATTGGAACTACTGACCTTGACCATAAAGAAAATTTAGACAACGAAGCAGTGATTACCGCTGATGAAGTCGTTTATTTATTGCGCGCAGCCAACTACGAATTTCCGCAAGCGAAGTTAACAACAGAAGATGTCATTGCGACATGGGCAGGCGTGCGCCCGATTGTCACCAGTGGTAAAGGTTTAGACCCTTCCAAAGAGCGTCGTGACCATGCGGTATGGGCAGATAAAGGCGTGATTAGTGTCTCAGGCGGTAAACTCACCACCTTCCGTCAGATTGCTCAAGATGTATTAACGGCTGCCGAAGAATGGTTGCCCAGTATTAAACAACGCGACGAAAAAGCGACGATTTTTACTAATCCGAGTGCTAATTTGAATATTGCGCCATTAAGTGCCGACCAACGTCGTCGTTTTGTCGGCAAGTTTGGTTGTTTGGCGGAACAGTTTTTGCGAGAAATGCCTGCAAGTGAATTAACGCGTATTCCTGAAACACAAACCATGTGGGCGGAAATTCGCTGGGCATTACGCCACGAACAAGTGCAACATTTAGATGATGTGATGTTGCGGCGTACGCGTATTGGCTTATTGTTAGCGCATGGCGGTACGGCGCATTTTCCCACTATTAAAGCCATTGCCTTAAGTGAAGGTTGGAGCGAAACGCAGTGGGAATTGGAAGCAAAGCGTTATGTGGATATTTGGCAGGACTACTATAGTTTGCCTGTAATGTCAGCGTAATGTAGGTTGGGTTTTAACCCAACATGAAGCCTGTAGGTCGGGTTTCAACCCGACATAAAGCCAAAATTAATACAGGTTGAAAAACCATGACAACGGCGCGCTTTTTGAGTATTGATTGTGGTACACAAAGTTTGCGTGCCTTTGTGTTTGATGAACGTGGCGAATTATTAGCGCGTAGCCAAACCGTTTTTAATCCGCCGTATTTTTCCCCCAAACAAGGTTATGCCGAACAAGATGCCAATTATTATTGGCGTACTTTAGGCCAAGCCTGTCAGCAGATTTGGCAACAAGGTATTGACCCTAAAAGTATCACCGCAGCGACAGTCACGACACAGCGCGGTACGGTGGTCGTGGTTGATGATTGTGGTCAGCCTTTGTATCCTGCCATTTTATGGTTAGACGAACGTCAAAGTGATAATTTGCCGACCTTGCCTGTGTACTGGCAAAAGTTACATCAGCTCAGTGGTTATCAACATACCATCAAAAAGTTGCGTATCCGCGCGCAAGCTAACTGGTTCAAAATCAACAACGCCGATATTTGGGCAAAAACGCATAAGTTTTTATTGTTGTCGGGTTATTTGTCGTTCAAATTGACAGGTGAATATACCGATGCCATTGCTTCGCAAGTGGGTTATGTGCCCTTTGATTATAAAAAACATCAATGGCACAGTACATGGGATTGGCGTTGGCAAGCTTTAGGTTTAACGCCCGAAAAACTGCCAAAAGTGGTTGCGGCGGGTAAATTATTAGGTCAAATCAGTGTCGAAGCGTCCGAACATACAGGTCTGCCTGTTGGTTTGCCTGTCATAGCAGCAGGTGCAGATAAAGCCTGTGAAGTGATGGGCGCAGGTTGTGTGACTCCGTGGCATGGTGCTTTAAGTTTTGGCACAACGGCAACTTATAACACCATCAGTCATAAATATATTTCCATAAATCCACCCATGCCGCCGTATCCTGCGGTTATTCCTCAAGATTATTGTTTAGAAAGTCAAATCCCCCAAGGTTTTGCGTTGGTAAATTATTTTCAGCAACACATTGCCGCTAACGAAATTGCTACCGCGCAACAAGATGGCCGTGACTGGTTAGCGGTACTGGAGCAATGGTTGGCAGAAACACCCGCAGGCGCCAATGGCTTAATGTGGCAACCTGGTTTAAGCGTACAAGCATCGGGTGAAAGCGTGTCGAAAGGCGCGATTTTGGGTTTAAGTCCTCAACACAGTAAAGCCGACTGGTATCGAGCATTGGTTGAAGGCTTATTATTTGCCCTAAAAGATGGTCAAATCCACGTTGCACAATGCACCAAACAGCACATTACTCGCTTATTTGCCGCAGGTGGCGGTTCGCAGTCGGATGCAGTCATGCAAACAGCAGCTGATATTTTTGCTATGCCGATCAATCGCCCACATACCAGTGAAACCTCGGGCTTGGGTGCAGCCATGTGTGCCGCTGTGGGTATGCGTATTTATCCTGATTTTCAGGCCGCTGTACGTGCCATGACCCGTATCGATAAAGTGTTTTACCCCAATGCTGTCCGTGCCGATTATTATCAACGTTTGTACCACTATGTTTATCAGCCGTGGACTAAAAGTCTGGCTGAGTTATATGCCAGTGAACGCACTCACCTTTATTAACAATGTTTATTCCTCGTTAGGCTACTATTATAGTTTAGGACTTACGCGGTTATCGCTTATTTGTTCACATTTCAGCCGCTTTAGGCGGCTTTATGTTCACAAAACGCGCTAATCGCAGTGCGATGCGTAAGTCCTGAGTCGATAGTGTAAATTTTTTGACGGTAGATGGAGATTGCTCATGAACTGGCGTAACTGGATTCTTGTACCCACATTATTAGTGTTGACCGCCTGTAGCAGTAGTACCCAAGAAGGGGCGATTGGTGTGCAGCGCAAACAGTTTTTATTGCTTCCCACCGAGCAAGTCAATGCTATGGCGTTGCAATCGTATCGTGGTGAGTTATCGGCCGCCAAACAAAAAGGCGCGTTAAATACCGATAAGGCCAACTTAGAACGTATTCGTAAAATTGCTGACCGTTTAATTCCGCAAACTGCGGTTTTTCGTCCCGATGCGTTGGGATGGGCATGGGAAGTGAATTTAGAAAGCCGTAATGTGTTAAATGCCTATTGTGCGCCTGGTGGCAAAATTATGTTTTTCACGGGCATTATCAATCAATTAAAACTTACTGATGATGAAATCGCCGCCATTATGGGGCACGAAATGGCGCACGCTTTACGCGAGCATGGTCGTGAGCGTGTATCACAAGCCTATGCTAAACAGGCGGGTTTTTCGTTATTAGCGGCATTAACTAATATCGATGCCAATCAAGCGGCTGTGTTACAAACAGTGACAACATTAGGATTAACGTTGCCGCATGGTCGTGGCCAAGAGTCAGAAGCCGATATTATTGGTTTGGAAATATTAGCGCGCGCAGGTTATGACCCTAGAGCCTCTGTCAGTTTATGGCAAAAAATGGGTGCCGCAAGTAAAGGCGCACCACCTGCGTTTTTAAGCACGCATCCCTCAGGCAGCCAGCGTATTGTTGAGTTACAAAACAGAATGGCAACTGTCATGCCGTTGTATGAAGCCGCAAAACGCAACCCACCCGCCAGTAAGATAATTGTTCCTCGTGTCTAGTATTCATGTTTTGCACGCGTAAGTCGCCATTTTGTCGCTTACGCGCCATCTTTTTTCTTTGTTATTCTTTTTTAAATAGCGTTTAATCGGCTTATGTTTTTTGACTCATAAATCAGGACTTACGCATCGCACCGCGATTAGCGCGTTTTGTGAACATAAGGCCGCCTAAAGCGGCTGAAATGTGAACAAATAAGCGATAACCGCGTAAGTCCTAAAATGTATTGTTAAATTGATTAGCGAGTATCTGTAATGCCTTATACCCTCAATATTTTATCGTCCGTGTTTAGCTCAACGGTACGCCGTTGGCGTGGATCGTCTGCTAGTAAGACGGTTCAGCAACCTGCAAAATTGCCGATTCTGTTTGACTGTGAGGATAATGCCGAATGCCGATTAGTGCGCGAAGCGTTAACCGAGTTAAATTTAGATGTGATGATTTATCCTTGTCCTAAAGGCGCAAGCCGTTTTGTCGATAAATTACAGGCAGAAGGGGGTGAAAATGCCGTCGTCCCTTTCCTTATTGACCCTAATTCGCACGTTAAATTACAGGGTGCAGAAGCCATTAATGCCTATTTGTTTCAACAATACCGCCAGCAGCCCATCCCTGATGCACTGGATGCAACGATGTTTAATGTCGCCACTTCCCATTTGGCGAGTATGATTCGGCTAAATATTCGTGGATTAAAAGCACAGCCTTCGCACAGTCCAGAAAAACCCTTAGTACTGTATAGTTTTGAGTCGAGTCCGTATTCTCGTCTGGTTCGTGAACGTTTATGCGAGTTAGAGTTACCTTATCGTTTAATTAATTTAGGTAAGCAGCAGTTAGCCGATATGGGGCCTGCGACCTTTAGGTTTCATCGTGGCGAATACAAACCGATTCCTCATAGCAAACGTGCCACGTTATTAGCAGAGAAAGGGCAAGTGCAAGTGCCATTTTTGATTGACGCGAATAAAAGTATAGAACTCTTTGAATCTAAAGATATTTTGCGTTATTTAGATGAGACTTATGCGTTGTAAATAATCATGAAAATGGGCTTCGACTCCGCTCAGCCAACGCCTAAATGCACCCTGAGCGGAGTCGAAGGGTTAAGACACGGTTTGTTTGTTTCTGTTAAACTTAGCCTTCAACGCATGATAAATAATTGGCGCAAAACTCACACCAATAATGGCAAAAATGACTAAGGTAAAATTTTGCTTTACCGCGGGTAGTTGGCCAAAAAAGTAGCCCAAGCCCACAAAAGAAATAATCCAGCTGATTGTTCCTATCATACTAAAACCAATAAAACGGCCAAAAGGCATTGCTCCCATGCCCGAAACAAAGGGTGAAAAAGTTCTGACAATCGGAATAAAACGGGCAAAAATGACGGTTTTACCGCCATGTTTAGCAAAGTAGGCTTCGGTTTCGCGTAGATAGCTCAGATTGATGATGTTATATTTTTCGATGAGTCCACGCCCCAAATATTTACCAATATGATAGTTCGATGTGTCGCCTAGCGCGGCCGCACAAAAAATCACTAAGCCCAAAATAAACGGATTCATTTGACCTATGGCGGCTAATGCGCCTGCGGCAAATAGCAAACTGTCACCAGGCAAAAACGGCATCACCACCAAACCTGTCTCAACAAAGACAATCAAAAATAAAATGGCATAGATCCATAAGCCGTAATTTGCGACAAACTCAGCAAGGTGTTGGTCAACATGCAAAATAAAATCAATGATGAACATGAAAAAACTCAAACGAGAAAAATGATAAAATATGCTAACAAAAAGCGCGCTCTAAGTGGAAAAAGAAGCAGGGTATCTCTGTAATTTGATTGAATATTTTGAGTGGCGATGACTGCTAAAACTGGCAGCTTCTAACAATATAATGGCAGTTATAAACAACAAAAAAGACAATTGTATAAAAACCGTTCATCGGAAACGCCGTTCATCCGTAAAAAAACACTGTTCATCGGGGCATTCATCAACTAAGATGTGTTCAGCCAAGCAAGTGATTGGTTGGCAAAAACAAAAACCCAAAGCACCTCTCATGTAAGAGTTGCTTATAAAAACAAAATTTGCAGGACTTTCTTTTATGCGTAAATTACTCATCGCTGGCCTTGTTGCTGCTCTGACTTCTACTGTTTCTGTTACCGCTAATGCCACTACTACCTACTCTCAAACTAAATACCCCATTGTATTGGCACATGGTATGTTTGGTTTCAAATCGTTGTTAGGTGGTGCAATTGACTACTGGTATCAAATTCCATCAGATTTACAAGCTAACGGTGCAAAAGTTTACGTAACCCAAGTTGCCGCGTTAGAAACATCCGAAGTACGTGGTGAGCAATTGCTTAACCAAGTAAAAAATATTTTAGCCATTTCAGGTGCAGCAAAAGTTAATTTGATGGGTCACAGTCATGGCGGCCATTCCATTCGTTATGTTGCTGCCGCCATTCCTACAAAAGTTGCTTCAGTAACCGCCATTGGCAGCCCTGTAAAAGGCGCACCTGTTGCTGATTTAGTGACACAAACAGGCTCATTAAGCGCGGTTGCTTATACTGCTTTAAATGCTTTAGCCAGTATCATTGAAATGTTTAATGGTGCAGGTAGCTACGACCAAAGTGCTAAAAATAGCATTGCTTCCTTATCCACATCAGGTTCTGCGGCGTTTACGCTGAAGTATCCAGCGGGTGTACCAACAACGGCTTGCGGTTCAGGTGCAGCAACAGTTAATAACATTAAGTTTTATTCTTGGAGTGGTACTAGTCCTTTAACGAATGTTTTTGACCCAACAGATGCCTTGTTAGGTTTAACCAGTTTAGTGACTTGGCAAGCTAACGACGGCTTGGTAACACAATGTAGCAGCCATTTAGGTGTGGTATTACGTGATAACTACTATATGAACCATTTGGATGAAGTGAATTTGATGTTTGGTTTACGGAATATTTTTGCAACCGACCCAAAATCAATTTATCGTGAACACGCCAATCGTTTGAAATTGGCAGGTTTGTAAGCTAGTAAACTAGCACAATAAGAAAAGGCAGCTTAGGCTGCCTTTCTTGTTGTAGGAGCGGTTTTAACCGCGACAACCTGTTAATTCGCGAATAAATTCGCTCCTACAAAAAATTACTTACTTAACTCATCCATCACCGCTTCACTAAAATTGACATTGGTATAGACGTTTTGCACGTCGTCTAAATCTTCCAACATATCAATCATTTTGACGATTTTTTGTGCTTGTTCGATGTCGTTAATATCTGCTAGTGTTGCCGCGTGCATGGTGACTTCGGCATGATCGGCTTTCAGGCCAGCCGCCTCTAAGGCATCTTGCACCGCACCAAAGCTGTAAGGCGAGGTAATAACTATCACCGTGCCATCTTCACTTATCACATCTTCTGCGCCTGCATTTAATGCCACTTCCATGATTTTGTCTTCATCCACATCATGAAAACTGAGTTCACCTTGTTTGGTAAACAAATAATCTACCGAGCCAGACGTGCCTAAATTACCACCACATTTAGTAAAAGCATGACGCACATCGCTCACGGTACGTTTAAGGTTATCGGTCATGGTTTCGACTAATACCGCTACGCCGCCTATGCCATAACCTTCATAGGTGTTTTCTTGGATTTTATCGCTATCGCCACCACCTACGCCGCGTTGAATAGCGCGGTTAATCACGTCACGGGTCATGTTAGCCGATAAGGCTTTAGAGACAATGGCACGTAAACGGGGATTTTCAGCTTCTGAAGCACCGCCCATTTGTGCGGCAACGACTATTTCGCGCAAATATTTGGTAAATACTTTACCTTTTGAGGCGTCTTGGCGAGCTTTACGATGTTTAATGTTCGCCCATTTGGAATGGCCAGCCATAGTACAAGCTCCTTTAAAATAGACTTCGACTCCGCTCAGCCTACACAAAAACGCTCTTTGAGCGAAGATGAAAGGCGTTGCGGAGTCGAAGGGTGTTATTTTTACTCAGCCGCTTTTTCACGCAGTCGAATATGCAACTCACGCAATTGTTTAGCATCTACAGGAGCAGGTGCTTGCGTCATAATACATTCAGCAGTTTTGGTTTTTGGGAAGGCGATAACATCACGAATGGAGCTTGCACCCGTCATCAACATCACTAAACGGTCTAAACCAAAGGCCAAACCACCATGTGGCGGTGCGCCATACTTCAACGCATCTAATAAGAAACTGAATTTTTCTTGCGCTTCTTCTTCGCCAATACCCAATGCGGCAAAGACGGCTTTTTGCATGTCTAAATTATAGATACGCAATGAACCGCCGCCTAACTCGGTGCCGTTTAACACCATGTCATAAGCAACAGAAGTGGCGTCGGCAGGATTGTTTTTCAATTCTTCAACCGTACCATAAGGCATAGTGAAAGGGTGATGTACCGAAGTCCATTGACCATCGCCTACTTCTTCAAACATTGGGAATTCAACGACCCATAACGGAGCCCATTCACAGGTCAACAAGTTTAAGTCGTGGCCGAGTTTGACGCGCAATGCGCCCATGGCATCGTTAACAATTTTGGCTTTATCGGCACCAAAGAAAATCACATCACCATTTTGCGCGCCTGTGCGGTCAACAATGGTTTGTAACATCTCATCGGAGATGTTTTTGATAATCGGAGACTGTAAGCCAGACTCTTTATCCACTCCGTTATTGATTTTGCTGGTGTCGTTAACTTTGATATAAGCCAAACCGCGCGCACCATAAATACCGACAAATTTGGTGTATTCGTCAATTTTACCGCGTGATATTTCGCTGCCTTTAGGTACACGCAAGGCCACAACACGGCCTTTAGGGTCGTTAGCAGGGCCTGCAAAGACTTTAAAGCCCGCGTCTTTAAGAACGTCAGCAACATCGACTAACTCTAAAGGAATACGCAAATCTGGCTTGTCAGAAGCATAACGACGCATGGCCTCGGCATAGGTCATCCGTGGGAATTTGTCGAATTTGACGTTTAGTAATTCATCAAATAATTCAACAGCCATGCCTTCGGCAATATTCATAATATCTTCGTCATCCATAAATGACGTTTCGATATCAATTTGGGTAAATTCAGGTTGACGGTCAGCACGTAAATCTTCGTCACGGAAGCATTTAGCAATTTGGTAATAACGGTCAAAACCCGACACCATCAATAATTGCTTAAATAATTGCGGTGATTGTGGCAAAGCGAAGAACGAACCCGGTTGAGTACGCGAAGGCACTAAATAATCACGTGCGCCTTCAGGCGTTGCCCGTGTTAATACAGGTGTTTCAACGTCTAAAAAGCCATTACGGTCTAAGTAGTTACGGATTTTGCTGGTTACTTGCGAGCGAAAACGCATCCGTTGCAACATCTCGGGACGACGCATATCCAAATAGCGATACTTCAAACGAATTTCTTCGCCGACATTAGTAAAGTCATCGTTTAAGGGGAAGGGCGGTGTTTCGGAAGCATTGAGAATGTCAATCTCTTTGCCCAATACTTCAATCAAGCCACTAGGCATATTGCTGTTTTCTGTACCTGCATAACGACGACGGACACGGCCTGTAATTTTTAACACATATTCGCTACGTGATTTATCGGCAGTGGCAAAGGCTTCAGGGGTGTCAGGGTCAATCACCACTTGCACTAGACCATCACGGTCACGCATATCCAAGAAAATCACGCCACCGTGGTCACGACGACGATGTACCCAGCCGCAAATAGTGACGGTTTGGTCGATAGCAGACTCATTTAAGCCGCCGCAATAATGCGTACGCATCATGATGTTTCACCTAAAAATTATCGTTGTTTATGTGGATTTAGCTACGCAAGCCAATCTATAAAAAGAAAGTGCGACATTATGCCCGATTATGTGATTTATTTGTAGGAGCGAATTCTACCGCGCAAGCATATTGCCGTTAAAATGACTCCTAGCACCTTTACTTAGCTAATTGTGGAACAGCCAAACCTTTTAATTGCCAATTCACTAAGCCAATACGCGCCAAGGTAAAAGTGAACACTAAATCAGGATGTGATTTTTTAGCCATCGTCACGACAAAATGATCAAAGTTTTGGTAGTGTTTGCTGATAATTAGCTCATCTTGCTTTGAGTTGTTATTTTCATTGGGGGTGCTTGTATCATGGGTATCTAAGGCTTTTGGCATTTCTGCTTGTAACATTAAGGCCATGTTTTCGGGGGTAACTAGAATGTCAATTAACGGATTGACAAAGGCCGAGGCAAACATCGTGGCAAAGGCATTCATGCCACTGTCGGTTTTGTCTTTTAACAGTGTTTTGCTCATATCTGAATTTAACGACTGTTTTAGACTTTCTTTGACCGCAGGATAATCAATATACTGATTCAACGTCGTCGCGTCGCGTGCTTTTGCCGCATTACGCATATCGTTGACAGCAAGATAAGGTGTGGCATAAAAGCCAGCACCAACCATCACTAAAACTAAAGCTGCTATTTTTTTCATCACTTAATTAATCCGTCTTTTGAGGCCAGTTTCTTGAATAATACGGGTGGCGATTTCTTCGACCGACATTTCTGAGATATTCAAAAATGGCACACCTTCTTTAATATAAATACCTTCAATGGCGCGAATTTCTTGTTGGCATTGTTGTGGACTGGCATAACGACTATTGGCTTTACGTTCATTACGGATGGCAATTAAACGGTCAGCATCAATCATTAAACCAAAGAGTTTGGATTTATGTTCTTTTAATGATTTAGGCAAATTTTCGCCATCTAAATCATCTTCGGTGAGCGGGTAATTCGCCGCACGAATACCAAATTGCATGGCTAAATAAATACACGTTGGTGTTTTGCCTGAGCGCGAAACACCAATTAAAATAATATCGGCAGAGTCATATTGACGGGTACGCGCACCATCATCGTTATCTAAGGCAAAATGAACGGCATCAATTCGTGTTTTGTAGGCTAGGGTGTCAACCGTATGTTTACCCACCGTATTATTGGATTTAATGCCTAACTCGTCTTCTAATTTGCCAACAAAAGTTTCAAAAACATCAAACATACAACCATTGGCTTTAGCGATAATGCTACGCACGGTTTTATCAACAATGGTGTCAATAATAATGGGTTTAACACCATCTTCTGCCGCTACCGCGTTGATTTTTCTCACCGCTTCATGAGCGCGTTCTGGGTTATCAATATAAGGCAGGGTGAATTGTTCAAACTTTAGCCCACCAAATTGTGCCAATAAACTATGGCCAAGGGTCTCGGCGGTAATGCCCGTACCATCGGAAATAAAAAATACGCTACGATTCATGTTTTTAGCCTTATATTGTTTGTGCCAAGCGACTAGAGACTTTATATTAGGGATAGCGGCCAATGTCGGCCAG
>JBKJUH010000019.1:0-2780 GCA_046590075.1 Agitococcus sp. | reverse complement strand
GTTGATATGTGCTAAGAAGTCATTATCCGCTTGTGTTATGCCGTATTTATGCGTTTTAGCAGGTAGTGGCGGTGTAACGGGTCGTTGATAAGCTTCCAAAACGCTACAGCCTGATAATCGCGTTTTAACAACTTTAGTTATCAGCTCATCGTGAATTGCCTCTGCATTATCAAAGCAAAGTAGCATTGCCTCATAATCGTTACCAGTAGCGAAACCATCCCCACAGTAACAGTGATTGCTGACTACACATAATTCACATTTAACCAAGTGATGAAACAATCGCTTTTCGTATCGAGCCATCAGTTCACCTAGCTCGCCATCAGAGTATGGTTTGTTCTGTACTGGAATACGCACACTTTTGAGCGTAGCAAAACTCCCACAATTGAGCATTGCATTGGGCATAGGTTTGTACTGTGGCTTGACCTTGCAGAAGCCAGTAAGGGTTAAATTCTCGCACTGTTGGCATTTGACAAAGCCAGCATATCGGCTGAGTAGTCTGTCCATCATTGGTGGCTGGGCGACTTCCTTCATTGGGGATTGTTGTCCATCCACAGTTTGTGGATGGTCGGCAAGGTTTACACTATTGGTTAATACCTCGCTGAGTGGTTCAGACTGGCGTACTGTTTCCTGTATGACGGGAGTTACTGCACTTTTAGGGTGGTGGTCGTTAATCAATTCAAGCGTTAAAACTTTTTCATTTTGCCCTGTTGCGACAGTGACAATTGCGACACTTGCGACAGTTGGACTACTTAGCCCTATAATCCTGTGGTTTTTTTGCTCAAGTGTCGCAGTTGTCGCAAGTGCCGCTGTCGCAGGGAGTGAATTTTGATTTTTCCATCTTGAAAAGGCCATGACTACACCCCTAACAATTTAGGGTTAATATGTATCACTTTCTTTTTGCCATCTTTGATTATTTTGACGCGGTTTAAGTCGATTAACTGCTTCAACGTATCATCAAGTATGCCTTTATCTCGTAAAGAGTTAGGGCAAGTACGTTGGATAGTTCGCGTGCTAATGTCGCTGACTTGGTGTTCGTGGCAATGTTGAATTAACCAATTATCCAGTAATACGATGCTGCGTAACTCTTTGGATAAAACCACCTCACCAAAAAAATGCTTAGACTCCATTAAGTACCAAGCCATTAAATGATTAGCATTGATAATATGCGCCTCAGAAATATGGCCTGTGAGTCCGTGTTCATACACATGAAACAAGGCGGCCATTCGTGCCACGTTGTCGGCTGCTTTACTGGTCACGTCTTTAATGTCTGCCAACTCACCACCGATTCGTAGTTCTTGCTCGGTGTCGTTGTAAAACTCAATCCATGCCGCCTGAGCTTTGGGCGATAACTCAAGGGTAATAGGCTGTAATGCGCCTGTTTCTTCATCTATCGTTAAAAGGGTATTAAGTAGCTCAGTTGTGCGCTTGGTGAACATCTCACGATAAGGCCAGTGTGTCGGCGGTGCTTTGTAGAGTCGTGTGCCTTGCGTGGATTTTGGCCAAGCCATTAAAAAACGCGCACCAAAGCCCGTGCCTCTGGCTAAGCCTTTGCTACTATCAAAAAAAGCTCTTACGGTGCTTTCTTGCGTGGCGAGTGATAGAGTTAAACGCCTACCCGTAATTAGCATATTTTTGGTAATGTCTGAGCGGGTCGCAATGACATCGCCACCGTCCCACAACTTATTCAAAGTGGCCATACTTCGCATAGCACTATCGCTATTCATGCCGTGCCCGCCAAATACCACGCCTGCCTCACTAGAGAAAATACCTGCACTGGGGCAATTATTAAATAACCCCTTTGTGAGTCCTTCAACGGTTGTATCTTCATACATCATGGTCGTGCCGCGTGGTCTTTCGGGCTTATCTTCGTCTAGTTGGCGTAATTCTTCCTTTTGATTTTGAATAGACTCACCATTCTTTGCTAACTGCTTAATCGCCTGTATTAAACCGTCACGCTCGGCTGACCAAGTATCAATATCCGATTGATAAAACCTGAGTACCTCCATATCGGCTAATAGGCGTTTTTTATCCAGTTCTTTAATATGGCTAGTGACTAAGGCATCACACGCGCTTTTACGTTCGCCTGACTCCGCAATCACCATTAAAAATAAAGATATTGCCCCTATTAACTCGTTATCACGCGCAACATTCACTAAACCTTGAATACTCAATGACAAGGCGGCAAGCACGCAATTAGCCGCCATTGCTACAGGGCATTGCAAATAATTAACTATTTCCACCACTAACAGGCGCAAAGGCTCAGGTAGGTGCGCTAAAGGATAATCCTCACTTTCTTGAGTGTTAATAATGGGGTCGGGATCTTGCCATTCGTCTGGCACACTCTCACCACCATTAACCGCACCTGAAAAGCTCTTATCGCTTGTTTGTGTGTTTTGGGCTACATCTTCTGAGTCGGAAGGCGTGGCCTTTTTACCATCAATTATCTGTTCAAAAATCATATCTTTTACTGCTTGTAAACCGTGTGCTTGGTGTATGTCGTTCCAGTCCATATATTTCATTTTGGTATCACCACTAAGCCATTTACGGCTTTTGCTGCTGCAATGGCATAACGCAGACCAATGCCTGATTCGTCGTTATCCCCTGCAATCACGATTAACGCTTGTGGATATTTACCGCGAACAAATACCGCCACCGATTCCAGATTGCCGCAATCAAAGGCGACAAATATCAAGCAATCCATCGCCATCAATACGCTGACACCTGTTGCCCAGCCTTCAACAATAAAGAGGGTCTGTGTGTCTAGGGCTTGATAATTAACG
>JBKJUH010000018.1:0-4315 GCA_046590075.1 Agitococcus sp. | reverse complement strand
GCATTCGTGGCCGCGTTAAAAAACAAATGGAAAAAACCCAACGTGAGTATTATTTGAATGAGCAGATTAAAGCCATTCATAAAGAATTGGGCGATTTAGGTGAAAACGGCGGTGGCGGTGATAACGAATTTGCCGACATGGAACAACGTATTGAAAAAGCGGGTTTGCCCGTCGAAGCGCGCAAAAAAGTCGATGCCGAAATGAAAAAACTGCGCATGATGCCTGCGATGTCGGCAGAAGCAACGGTGGTGCGTGGTTATATCGACTGGATGTTGAGCGTGCCGTGGAAAAAACGCAGTCGTATTGGCATTGACCTAAAACTGGCGCGTCAGATTTTAGATGCCGACCATTATGGTTTAGAAGAAGTCAAAGAGCGGATTTTAGAGTTTTTGGCAGTACAGTCGCGTGTTAAAAAGCTTCAAGGACCCGTGTTGTGTTTGGTAGGGCCTCCTGGTGTTGGTAAAACTTCCTTAGGCAAGTCAATTGCGAAGGCAACTAAACGTGAGTTTGTGCGTATGGCTTTGGGTGGCGTGCGTGATGAATCGGAAATTCGTGGCCATCGTCGTACCTATATTGGCTCTATGCCAGGTAAATTGATTCAGCGTTTGGCAAAAGTGGGCGTTAAAAACCCGCTATTTTTGTTAGATGAAATCGACAAAATGGGTGTAGATAGCCGTGGTGATCCTGCATCAGCGTTGTTAGAGGTATTAGACCCAGAGCAAAATAGTCATTTTAACGACCATTATTTGGATGTGGACTATGACTTGTCGGAAGTGATGTTCCTCTGTACTGCAAATACCATGGATATTCCTGCACCGTTATTAGACCGTATGGAAGTGATTCGTTTGCCGGGTTACACCGAAGACGAAAAAGTGAATATCGCTCGCCAATACCTCATCCCTAAACAAATTACCTTGTCGGGTTTGAGTGCCAAAGAATTGGTGATTGAAGATAGCGCGATTCGTGAGTTAGTGCGTCGTTATACCCGTGAAGCAGGTGTGCGGAACTTAGAACGTGAAATGTCAAAAATATGTCGTAAAGTGGTGAAAGAAGCGGTACTGGGGGCAACTAAAAATACCTTAGTCGTCGTCAATGCCGATAACTTAGAGCAGTATTGTGGCGTTTATAAGTTTAGTTATGGTAAAGCCGAAGAAAAAGACCAAATTGGCCAAGTAACAGGTTTGGCGTGGACATCGGTCGGTGGCGAATTATTAACCATTGAAGCGGTTTCTACCATTGGGAAAGGTCGTTTTACCATGACAGGTAAACTCGGCGAAGTCATGCAAGAGTCGATTAAAGCGGCGATTACCGTTGTCCGTTCGCGTTCACAGACTTTAGGTTTAGCTCCTGAGTTCCATGAGCAGCAAGACTTGCATATTCATATTCCAGAAGGCGCAACACCCAAGGATGGCCCAAGTGCTGGCATAGGTATGTGTACCGCGATTGTCTCGGTATTAACGGGCATTCCTGTGCGTGCGGATGTAGCAATGACGGGCGAAATTACTTTGCGTGGCCAAGTGTTGCCGATTGGTGGTTTGAAAGAAAAGCTATTGGCAGCGCATCGTGGGGGTATTAAAACAGTGATTATTCCTGAAGAAAACGCCCGTGACTTAAAAGAAATTCCTGACAACATCAAAGCTGATTTAACCATTAAAACGGTCAAGTGGATTGATGAAGTCTTGGCGATTGCCTTAACCAAACAGCCCACGCCCTTAGCCGAGACTATGCCCGCAGCAACGCTCGTTAAAAGTGAAGATGGCGATGATAGCGAACGCGTGAGTACGCATTAAGTCATCGTGTTATTAATATAAAAAGGTGCATACTTGCGACAGTGAGTATGTGCCTTTTTTTAGGTCGGTGATTGTGTGCTAAGCGCGTATCTCTAAGATTGTATGTACGAATTTGTCCGATATCAGCATTCATTTTGGCAAGTAAATTCGCTCTACTATGAGCGACACGGAGATTTTATTTTTATGACCACCAGTAAAATTGAACAAGCCACACGCTTTGCCAAAACCAGTGCCGCTTTTGTTAAAAATGCCGTTCAGCGTAGCATTAACAAACAAGATTATATTTTATCGGATAAAACCGAAAACGACGTGATTTTTCAAGATGGCATTATGTCGGTAAAGTATTATCGACCGTTAAAAGAAGATATTTTGACCTTAGAGGGTGGCCAAACCTTACATGTGCGTCGTCGTCGGTTTGCTATTCCTATTGTCATGGTGCCACCGCTAGGCGTGTTTGCATGGATTTTTGATTTACTTGCCGACCGCAGTTTAGTGCGTTATTTTTTAGCGCATGGTTTTGAGGTTTATTTAATCGACTGGGGCAAACCCACGATTGAAGACGCGGGTTTATCCTTAGAAAGTTATACCCTCGATTGGTTTCCCAAAGCCTTAGCCGCCATTCGTCAACATAGTGACAGTGACGAAGTATCGTTGTTAGGCTATTGCATGGGCGGTTTGTTGTCGTTGATGTATTTGGCGGCTCATCCCGAAGATAAAAACGTGGCGAATTTAATCAGTATTGCCAGCCCTGTTGATATGTACAAGGCTAACCCCATTACAGGGTCCATCAGCCAGTTGTTATCCATTCCAGCGAGTATGATTCGTAAGCGTGGTTTTCAATTGCACCAAATAGCCGATGAGCGTTTTCATGTGAAGGGCAAAACCTTGTCGTTGCTGTTCAAAATGACCAATCCTTTAGGTGTGGTTTCTAGTTATGTCGAATTGATTCGTAATCTGTCGGATGATGATTATGTTGCCCGCTATATGACCATGAATGAATGGTTTAGCAATATGCCCGATTACCCTGGCGCCACCGTCCAAGAAATGATGCGGAAAATGGGTTTATATAATCGCATGGCCAAAGGCAAAATTAAAATTGGCGACCGAGTGGCTGATTTTAGTAGTATTCATGCCAATATTTTAGCGTTTGCGGGTGATAACGACAAAATCGTCAGTATTGCAGGGGCAAGAGCCATTATGACGGTGGTCAGTTCTACCGATAAAACCTTCCATATCGTACCGGGTGGTCATGCTGGCGTTTTTACAGGCAGTAAAGCGGTACATACCACATGGTCGATTTCTAAAGACTGGTTGCAGTTACGCTCTAAACCCTATCCTCGTCCTGTGAATAAGGCGAATAAATAATGACCCAAGTGTTAAATGTACGTCCTTTTGATGGCGTGTTACCACAAGTGGCAGAGTCTGCGTTTGTTGATGCGGCAGCGGTAGTGATTGGTGATGTTAGCCTTGCCGAAAATAGCTCCGTGTGGCCATGCGCGGTCATTCGCGGTGATGTCAATCGTATTACCATAGGCGAAGGTTCTAATATCCAAGATTTTGCCATGTTACACGTCACCCATAAACGTCCTGTTGACCCGTTAGGCGCGCCCTTAGTTATTGGTAAACACGTTACCATTGGCCATCATGTCACGTTGCATGGTTGTACCATTGGCGATGAGGTGTTAGTAGGCATTGGCACAATTATTTTAGATAGAGCAATCATTGAGTCGCAAGTGTTGATTGGTGCAGGCAGTTTAGTGCCACCCAATAAGCGTTTAGAGTCGGGCTATTTGTATTTAGGCAATCCTGTTAAACAAGTACGACCCTTAACCGATGACGAAAAAGCCTATTTCAAATATTCCGCCGAGCATTATATGCGTTTAGCGGTTAAGCATAAGGCGGGGGTTTAGGGACATGGCATTTACTGATTTTAAATCCATTGCTCAAGTACAAACAGCTTTCCAAATTAAATATATTGAAGAAGACTATCTCAGTTTTGATGCGCTTATTGAGCCTTCATTAGCGTTTGTTGAGGATTTTGAGTTTAGTCGCCAAAATATTGATGTGTTTTCCTCAGAAGCCTCGCGCTGTGAAAACGTGATTTATCCCATTTTGCGAGATGTCTATAAACATTATGCGGATAAATATACGCTGTGGAGTCATAAGGCATTAACTTACGATGCAGTCTTAACGGGTACACCTGATTATATGATTGCCACGAAGTCGAACTTAGGTAAAACCATGTTGGCAAAACCGTTGTTAGTGATGGTTGAAGCCAAACAAAATAATTTTACCGAAGGCTGGGGACAGTGTCTGGCGGAGTTATTAACCGCGCAGAAGCTGAATCAACAAGATAATGCCGTACATGGCATTGTCACCGATGGCGAGCTTTGGCAGTTTGGTAAGCTTAACGGTGATGTTTTTACCAAAAATATCACCGTTGTGGCGGTGAGTGATTTGCATAAATTATTTGCGGCTTTGGCATGTGTGTTCAACGCGGCTGGAGAGCATTAAATGGACACCTT
>JBKJUH010000360.1:0-7237 GCA_046590075.1 Agitococcus sp. | reverse complement strand
ATACTGTACCAAAGAATGAACAATACTTTGCGGATGAATGACGATGTTGATCTGTTCTGGCTGGGCGGCAAACAGCCAACATGCCTCTATCAATTCTAAGCCTTTGTTCATCAACGTGGCGGAGTCAACCGATATTTTTCGTCCCATAGACCAATTGGGATGTTTACACGCTTGCGCTGGCGTGACTGCCGCTAATTGCTCCGCGCTAAACTCACGAAAAGGCCCACCCGAAGCGGTGAGTAAAATTCGTTCGACACCCACTTGCGCTAAACCGTGGGGATAATTGCACGGCAAACACTGAAAAATGGCATTATGTTCGGAGTCTATTGGCAAGAGTGTTGCACCATGATCACTGACTGCCTGCATAAACAGGCCACCTGCCATCACTAATGCTTCTTTATTGGCGAGTAATACCCGTTTGCCTGCTTGAACAGCGGCTAAGGTGGGTAACAAACCTGCCGCACCGACAATTGCCGCCATTACGGTGTCACAATCGGGATGGCTGGCGACAACCGCCAAGGCATCTGAGCCAGCTAATATCTCTGTCGTTGTTGTCTCGGTTAATAACGCCTGTAAACGCGGAATATCCGTGTCATCGGCTACCACTGCATAACGCGGTTGATAACGATGGCATAAAGTCGCTAATTCGTCGATACGACTAAATGCCGTCAGCGCGAAGACGTGATAACGCTCAGGATGAAGGTCTAATACCGCTAGCGTACTTTGGCCAATTGAGCCTGTCGCCCCGAGAATAGTGACACGTTGCATCTGTTAGAAGCCCCCTGCCAACCACCAGCCTAAGGCAAAAATCGGCGCGGCTGCCGTTAAGCTATCAATTCTATCCAGTGAGCCGCCGTGTCCTGGAAAAATATTGCCTGAGTCTTTGACCCCTGCTTGACGCTTAATCATCGACTCCAACAAATCACCTAATACCGAGGCCAATACCGTCAATAATGACAAGCCCATAAACGCCACCATGCGCATTAACGGCAAGTCACGATAAATGGCGACGGCAACAATGATGATGCTGGTGGTTAGTACTCCGCCCACAAAACCCTCAATGGTTTTGCCAGGACTAACATTGGGTGCTAACTTATGTTTACCGAAAGCGCGACCGACAAAATAGGCACCTGAATCAGCCCCCCAAACCAACGCAAAAACGAACATCAGCCACCACGGTGAAGCGTGATATAAATCCACTAATCCTGCCCATGCAGGAATCAATAAAATCAAACCTACGGGCACTAAAAAAACGTTGCGCGCCCATATTGCTGCCGACTCTGGAAACGTCACTACCCAACGCAGGGCTAACAACCAAAACCCTACTGAGACTGCATACAATGACGGCTTCAAAAAAGCCAACTCAGGTAGTTTCATTGCAATCAAACCCATGGCGACTAGCAACGTAAATCCTGCTCGTGCCGCTATATTCGACCACTTCATTAACGCAGTCCATTCCCATGCTCCAGCAAGCACAATTGCCCCTGCAAAAGACTCAAAAGGAATACTGGTCGTCGCACCAAAAATGCACCATAAAACTAAAGGAATAAGAACCAGTGCCGTTAATAGTCTTTCTTTAAGCATGATGTGCCTCTACTTGCGCGCTAGTGCGGCCAAAACGACGCTGACGACGAGCATAATCTTCGAGTGCCGCATCAAAAGCGACACCATCAAAATCAGGCCACAATAAATCACTAAAATAAAACTCGGCATACGCCGTTTGCCACAATAAAAAATTACTAATACGCAAATCGCCACCTGTACGAATCAATAAGTCCACAGGGGGTAAATCACTCATTTGAATATGAGATTGTAACTGGTGCTGAAAGTCCGTACTGTTCATGGCTTGAGGGTCTAACAACCCTGCTTGCACTTGCAATGCTATTTGCTGCGCGGCATGAGCCATATCCCACTGACCACCATAACTGACAGCAATCACCAAGGTCATGCCTGTATTAGCCGCTGTTTTATTCTCCGCATCGACCATGCCTTTTTGTAAGGCAGGAGCAAAACGGCTTCTATCGCCAATAAAACGAATACGCATTTGATGCTTATGTAACTCGGTGACACGCTTATCTAAAGCATGAACAAATAAGCGCATCAACAACCCGACTTCTTGCTCGGGTCTGCGCCAGTTTTCACTGGAAAACGCAAATACCGTCAACACGTCAATCTGACGCTTGGCTGCGTGCTCCACAATTTTTTGCAGTGCCGCTTCACCTGCTTTATGGCCTGAGCCACCGAACAGACTATGATTTGCTGTTGCCCAGCGATTATTGCCATCCATAATAATGGCAATATGCTTGGGTAAACCACTGCTATGGCTGTCTATATCGGGAGCTGTACTCACTGTGTTTTCCTTTGACGACCAGAGCGCGGATTAAACCTGCATTAGCTCAACTTCTTTGGCTTGCAAGTTTTTGTCGATTTCAGCGATATATTTATCGGTAATCTTTTGTACATCTTCACTACCACGACGTTCTTCGTCTTCGGAGACTTCTTTTTCTTTCAATAATTCTTTCATGTCCGCCAAGACATCCCGTCGGATATTACGCACGGCAACACGGGCATTTTCGGCTTCAGCACGCGCCATTTTTTGCATATTACGTCGGCTTTCTTCGGTCAATGCGGGTAAAGGAATACGAATCACATCACCCGAAATAGGGTTTAAGCCTAAATCTGCATTACGAATGGCTTTATCAATAACGGCAATCATGGTGCGCTCATAGGGCTGCACAATTAATGTCCGTGCATCTTCGATACCAACATTGGCCAATTGGGTTAATGGCGTATCTGCACCGTAATACGGCACCATCACATCTTTTAAAATAGCGGGATGCGCACGTCCTGTCCGTACTTTATTAAACGCTTGGTCTAAGGATTCGGCACTTTTTTTCATGCGAATTTCACAGTCTTTCTTCAAGTCATTAATCATTGCATTATCCTCAGCGGGGCTTGTTGCCAATGAGCGTGCCTTCGGCATCGCCAAACAATAAATTCAGTAATGCGCCTTGTTTGTTCATATTAAACACGCGCAAGGGCATATTTTGGTCACGACATAAACAAATAGCGGTTAAATCCATTACACCTAATTTTTTATCTAATACTTCATCAAAGGTTAAATAATCATAACGAATAGCATCAGGATTTTTCATGGGATCAGAGTCATAAACACCATCGACTTTGGTGGCTTTGAGCACGACATCGGCGTTGATTTCGATGCCACGCAAACAGGCGGCACTATCGGTGGTAAAAAACGGATTACCCGTTCCTGCGACAAAAATACAGACATCACCACTTTGCAAAGCACGCGTGGCTGCACGACGGTCATAATGGTCAACGACACCACTCATGGGAATCGCCGACATAATGCGTGTTTTAATATTATTGCGTTCCAGCGCATCACGCAGGGCTAGGCCATTCATGACGGTAGCCAACATACCCATGTGGTCACCTGCGACGCGGTCTAAACCTGCGGCTTGTAAGGCGGCACCACGAAACAAATTACCACCACCGACAACAATACCGACTTGCACGCCAATACCTACGAGTTGGCCGACTTCTAAGGCCATACGGGTAATCACTTTCGGGTCTATACCCATATCTGCATCACCCGCAAGGGCTTCACCTGATAGCTTTAACAAAATACGCTGATAAGCAGGGCGGCGTTCGACCATGAGTTTCTCCTTGGGTGATAACAGCATGAGTTCAGGACTTACGCATCGCACCGCGATTAGCGCGTTTTGCTAACATAAGGCCGCCCAAAGCGGCTGAAATGTTAGCAAATAAGCGATAACCGCGTAAGTCCTAAGATGTATGGGGCGTGCATCTTAGCAGATAGCAGGCAAATGCAGAAATACCCGTTGGCTGCTTTAGTGTGCTATCCATTGTAATACTTTTTCGCGTAATTCCTGTAAACGTACAGGTTTGCTCATAAAGTCATTCATACCTGCATCAAAACACTGTTCTCGGTCAGTCGCCATGACATTGGCAGTCATGGCAATAATGGGTAAATCGGCAAACTGCTCAATCATGCGTAATTGCCGTGTGGTTTCCAAACCATCCATGACAGGCATTTGTAAGTCCATCAACACCACATCGTAATGTGTACCCACTTGTTGTAAGAGACTTAACGCGACATAACCATTCTCGGCAACATCCACTTCTGCCCCCAAACTCTCCAGTAGTCTTACACCCACCAACTGATTAATCGTATTATCTTCAACCAATAATATACGATAGGCCAACAGCGGCTTTTCTTCAATTTCACTATTTTTGCTACCAATAGCTGCGGTTAAACTTTGTAGAGTTGCCTCAGTCACGGGCTTGGTTAAGGTATGCGAAAAGGCGACATTACCACCTAACATCGGGTCGTTTTCTTGCCAAGCTGTTTGCAATAACACTTTCGGCGTGTCTTTGGGCAAGTATTCATTATGTCTATCATCGGCCAAACTTGCCCCTAACAAGATAAAATCATAGGCATGTGAGATAGGCTGTTGCTGTTGTGATAAGGCCGTCATCACATCCGCTTGCCAACCTAAACGCTCAGCCATGACCCGTATGGCATCGGCGACATGGGCATTTTCATCAATAATCAACACATACAATTTACGCTCAGTCACCATTGGCTCCTGATGCTCTTGGGGTAGCACTGGCAGCTGGACAAACACATCAAAGCGACTGCCTTGATTGGGTTGGCTGGTGACACGGATTTCACCCTCCATCAATTCAACTAAACGCTGACAAATGGTTAAGCCCAAACCTGTGCCCCCAAAACGTCGTGTTGTTGACGTATCCGCTTGATTAAACGCCTCAAAAATATTGCTCAGTTGCACCGATGTCATGCCGATGCCTGTATCACGCACCCACAAATGCAGTTTTAGTTGTGAGTTGCTTGTCGGCAATGACGAAACGCCAATTTCAATTTCACCTTTAGTACTAAACTTAATGGCGTTACCCAAGAGATTGGTCATTATTTGACCTAGACGTAATACGTCACCCAGCAATATCTTTGGCACATCGGGGGCAATATAAAAGAATATTTCGACAGGTTTAGCCTGCGTAGCACTCAGCGACAAACTGCGCAACGGCTCCAATAACTGATTCAGCGTAAATGGTTGCGACTCAAGCTCTAACTTACCTGCCTCAACTTTGGATAAATCTAAAATATCATTGAGAATGCCTAATAAAAACTCACCCGAACTATATACTTTAGTTAAATAATCACGCTGACGTTCATTCAATTCTGTTTTTACCAACAAAGCCGTTAGTCCCAAAATGCCATTCATGGGTGTACGAATTTCATGGCTCATATTGGCTAAAAATAAACTTTTCGCTTTTGTCGCGTGTTCGGCAGCTTCTTTAGCTGCTCTGAGAGCGGTTTCATTATTTTTTTGTTCGGTTAAATCAATAAATGCCACCAAGTTAAACGTGCCAATTAAAATAGAATGAAAACGAATATAACGCTCACTGCCATCACGGCAACGCACGGTTGCTTCCATCGGCAATAAATTATGATGATTTTTTTTGGCGACATCTAAGCGCTCAAACCAGATTTTTTTAACTTCTTCACGATAGGCAGGATTAGGATACGCACAACGCCACCAATCTTCGACATCGTAAAGCTCATTAGGTTTATAGCCAAACGTATTGACAAAACAACGGTTTAACATTTTAACAACGCCAGCATGCCCCTTAAAAATAGCAAAGGCAATGGGTGCGTGTTCGATGAGTAAGCGAAAACGTTTTTCACTTTCGGCTAAGTCTTGTTGGATTTTTTGAGCGGCTAATTGCCGTTTGAGTAAACGATGGCGAAAATACAACACCACCCAACTGACTAATACGACAAAAATCACCACAACGGTCAGCAAAATGACATCTGGATGTAAGCGCCAAATATCGGTATTAACCCGTGCAGAAGTATGAGTCGATAACCATTTTTGGCGTATTTTTTGATGCTGTTCAGGCGTAATATCACTTAATACTTTATTCAAAATGACGGTGAATATTGGCCAGTCCTTACGCACCCCCATCGCTAAAGGTGACTGGTAGGGTGTGACTGCAGCCAGTTTTAAGCCCGTCATCTGTAAGTTTTGTACCACATACGATGCTGACGCATAGTTGGTTAATATGTAGTCAACCTGCCCTAGAGACAATGCCGATAATAAATCCTTCAAAAAAGGATAGCGCTTAGGGCTAATATTGGGATAATTGACTTTCAGAATTTCATCGGCATAATAATCCGTGGCTACGCCCACACGTTGACCCGCTAAGTCTTCTAACTGACCAATAAATGGCTCATCAACTCGCGTTAATATCACGACTGGAAAGCTAATATAGGGCTGGGTAAAATTAAGAAACTCACGACGTTTGGGCATTTCGGCAATAGATGGTGTTAAATCTAACTGTTGATTTTGTAGTTTTTTTTGTGTTTCTGACCACGGCACTGGTGACGTGCCAACCTCAAACTTTACACCCAATGCTGACGAGACTATCGCCAAATAGTCCGCGCTAATACCTTGATATTGCCCCGCTTCATCTAAAAATTCATAGGGAGGCCATGCAGAATCAATGCCCAAATGAATAACAGGATGTTCAGCCAACCATGCTTGCTCTTCGGCCGTTAGCTCCAATGCTGAGGCTGTTGAGAAAATAATACTCAACAAGCAAATACCAAAGTAGGTGAACCAGCGACTAGATTGGCGATACACGCACTGAGGCTCCATGTTTTTTTCCACAATATGCGACAGCCGACTGTATCATAACTTCGAACCAACAACAGCGAATCTGTTCACTTTTAGGACTGACACGGCTATCGCTTATTTGTTCACGTTTCAGCCGCTTTAGGCGGCCTGATGCTCACAAAACGCGATAATCGCAGTGCGACACGTAAGTCTTTACTTTCTCAGGGCGCATTCTAAACAAAAATGCCCACACAAGGCGGGCATTTTTGCTAGACAATCAACTTATTTAGCAGAAGCAGCGACTTGAGCAGCCACTTCAGCCGCAAAGTCCACTTCTTTTTTCTCGATGCCTTCGCCAACTTCTAAACGAATAAAGCTAACGACAGTTGCGCCTGCTTTTTTCAACAAGTCAGCGACTTTAATGTCTGGGTCTTTAACAAATGCTTGTTCTACCAAGCTGACTTCAGCCAAGTATTTGTTAAAGACCCAGACATTAAAGTCGCTGACTTGTTGAAAAAAGCAGGCGCAACTGTCGTTAGCTTTATTCGTTTAGA
>JBKJUH010000274.1:0-2714 GCA_046590075.1 Agitococcus sp. | reverse complement strand
CTATGGTTCTTTATGCTCATTTTGCTTGCCGCTTGTAATCAGGGCGATGCAGTAGGCCAGCAAACTAGCTCATCATCGACAAAAGCAACAAAACTAGAAACAAACTTAGCTAACCTGCCTAAAAGCCCAGCCTCTTTTGAATCGGCTAAAAAAATACTTTATAACGAGATTTATAAAGGCCACGATGTCACGTTTTATTGTGGCTGTGATTATGATCCGAAAGCAAAAACGGTTGATTGGCAAAGTTGTGGTTATAAACCCCGTAAAAACCCAGAAAGAGCGCGTCGTATTGAAGCAGAACATGTGATGCCAGCGCATCAATTTGGTAATTTTAGAGAATGTTGGCGTAAACCTGAAAAAGTGTGTGCAGGTAAAGATGTTACAGGCCGTCAATGTTGCGAAGCCGAAGATCCGTTATTTGAAGCGGCACATAATGATTTACATAATTTATTTCCATCGGTGGGTGAGGTCAATGGCGACCGTTCTAATTTTAATTGGGGCATGGTCGAAGGCAATAAACGCGAATACGGTGCTTGCCCTATGGAAATAGACGAGTCTATTCGTCGTGCCGAGCCACCCGATGTTGTTAAAGGTAATGTTGCACGGGTGATGTTTTATATGGAAGATACCTACGGCTTTAAACTGTCTGACCAAGACCGTCAGTTATTTAATGTTTGGTCAAAACAAGACCCGCCAGATGCGTGGGAAATTGAACGTAATCAACGTATTGCCGCCATAGAAGGCAAAGAAAATCGTTTTATTAGCCAGTATGCTCATAGCAAAACGGTAAAGAGTAATACGCCTAGCCCAATGCCTGTAGAGGCTGCTCCTGTTGCTAAACCAGCGAAAGAAAAAATAGAGGCTATGATTAAAACCAGTACAGACAGTTTTTCTTGCACGCCGAAAAAGACCTGTAGGCAAATGAGCAGTTGTGCTGAAGCTAAGTTTCAGTTAAAAAACTGTGGTAATAGCAGTATTGATGGCGATGGTGACGGTAAACCCTGCGCTTCTATCTGCAAGTAAGAGCGAGCTTATTCGCAAGCGTCAAATCCTGTTACGCAAGGGATTTGACGATAGGTAAATATTCAAGGAGTGCTCCCATGAAAATTCTCGTTTCTATCGACTTATCCCAGTCCACACCGCATTTAATAAATTATGCTAAAAATCTTGCGCAATCGTTATCGGCAAGAGTTTGTTTGTTGCACGTCACTGATTCTCAACAAGAAATCTTAGGTTATGGTGAAGTATTTGGTGAGTTTCCGATGTATATCGACCCTAAAGAATTACGCCAAGAAATAGCCACTCGCTTTCAGCGTGAGCATCAACAAATGTTGCAATTCAGCCAGCAGTTACAAGCTGATGGTCTTGATTGTTTTGGTTTGCTAGTCAGCGGCTCGTCTGTGGTTGCTACTATAATAAAAGAGACCGAAAAACTAGCAGCAGATATGATTATTGTCGGTTCAGAACACAAAGGTTTGTGGACGCAGCTTATTGAAGGCAGCACCAGTAAATCCTTAGTGGGGCAAGCGAATGTACCTGTATTGGTTGTGCCTGTAAAAGCTTGATGTTCAAGTTACTTGCCAGAGAAACCGCTTTTTGCTAATTAATTTAAGGCAATTGTCCCTTCGACTCCGCTCAGGGAACGTTTTTGTGTAGGGCGTAGGGGCAAAAAATCTTTTGCCCTCTTGTTTATTTTCACCCTTTTAACCGCTTCAACAATTCCTCAATAAAGGTCACTCGTTGTTGTGGGTCTGTCAAATCAGCAGTAAATTTAAGTTTATCTGCGCCGTCCAACTTAAATTGTGCTGCTTGTGTCTGTACCAATTTAACTATCGTCATCGGTTGTACTTTGGTGTCTTTGGCAAACTCTAAACGACCGCCTTGAGCATGAGCGTCAATTTTACGAATGCCCAACTCTGCCGCTTGTAGTTTGATGTGATGCGTAGCAAACAGATTTTTTGTTGGTTCAGGTAATAAGCCAAAACGGTCAATCATTTCCACTTGTAGTTCATCCAAAGCATCAAAATTATCGGCATGACTAATACGTTTGTACATCAATAAACGGTTATGAACATCGGGTAAATAATCATCAGGAATCAAGGCCGAGAAGCGTAAATTTATATCGGCAGTCAGTTCTAAAGGTTGGTCAAGGTTCGGAGCGCGTCCTGCTTTAATGGCTTTGATGGCGCGTTCGAGCATTTCCATATACAAGGTAAAACCCATCACCTGCATATTGCCGCTTTGTTCTTCACCGAGTAATTCACCTGCCCCCCGAATTTCTAAATCTTGGCTAGCAAGAGCAAAACCTGCGCCTAATTCATCGGCTCGCGTAATAGCTTCTAGGCGTTTTTCGGCATCGCCCGTCAGAGATTTTTTATTGGGAACGAGTAAATAGGCATACGCTTGATGATGAGAGCGTCCGACACGGCCACGTAATTGATGCAGTTGTGCCAAACCTAATTTGTCGGCACGTTCCATAATAATAGTATTGGCTGAAGGAACATCAATCCCTGTTTCAATAATGGTACTGCACACTAAAACATTAAATTGTTTGTGATAAAACTGCTGCATGACATGTTCGAGGTCGCGTTCACGCATTTGACCATGAGCAATGCCAACACGCGCTTCGGGAATTAACGCTTGTAAATCAGCGGCACATTTTTCGATGGTGGCGACATCATTATGTAAATAATAGGCTTGACCACCCCGCAATA
>JBKJUH010000032.1:0-10386 GCA_046590075.1 Agitococcus sp. | reverse complement strand
CCCCGTCAAAATTTGCCCAAAGGTTTAGCACTTTCGCCCGAAGATACCCGTCAATTGTGCCTGAATGTTATAGATAAAATGATTGAACTGCATCAAGTGGATTATCAAGCCGCAGGTTTGCAAAACATGGGCAAGGGCGACGGTTATGTCAAACGACAAATTGATGGCTGGAGCGACCGTTTCCGTAAATCGCACACCCCCGATGTCACCGATTTTGCCCAAGTCATGGCATGGCTACAGGCCAAAATGCCAGCCCAAGATGTGGCAACGTGTTTTATTCACAATGATTTTAGGTTTGATAATGTCGTGTTGAATGCTAACAATCCTTTAGAAGTCATCGGCGTATTAGATTGGGAAATGGCCACTCTCGGTGATCCATTGATGGATTTAGGCAATACCTTAGCCTATTGGGTACAAGCCGATGATGACACCACGTTTCAGATGATGCGCCGTCAACCGACGCATTTAGCAGGCATGTTAACGCGCCAAGAAGTGATTGCGTATTATGGCGAAAAAACAGGTTATAAAGTCGATAACTTTGATTTTTATAGTATTTATGGCTTATTTCGCTTAGCCGTCATCTTGCAGCAAATTTATTACCGCTTTTATCACGGCCAAAGCAAAAACCCACAATTTGCCGTTTTTGGACAAATGGCGAATTATTTAGAACAACGCTGTTTAGGTTTGATGGGTCAGTCGGTATTGTAGGCTTCGACTCCGCTCAGCCAACGATGTACCCTGAGCGGAGTCGAAGGGAGATTCTGTAGGCTTGGTCTGTACACATTTTTTATAAGCACGAAAATGGGGATATGAGTTTGAAATTCCCCTCCTCGGAGGGGCTAGGGGTGGGTTTAATCGCACAAAAATAAGTGTCTTTTACCACTAACACACCCCTAACCCCTCTCAAGAGGGGAATTTAGCTCATTTTATTGACCCAGCACTTAGGCTAACCATTTTGAGGTAACACATGGCCGCCATTTATCTCGTTCGCCACGGCCAAGCCAGTTTTGGCGCAGCCGATTACGACCAATTATCGCCGCGTGGTGAAGAACAAGCGACATTGTTAGGAGACTGGCTAAAACATTGTCGGTTACCTATCAATAAAGTGTATTTAGGTGAAGCCAAACGCCACTTACAAACGGCTCAACATTGTTTAGCGGTGGCGGATGATTTATCGGCCACCGTTTGGCAGCCATTAAGTGGCTTTAATGAATTTGACCATATCGAAATATTAAATCGTCATCGTCCAAACTTAGCCGAAAACGTCGCAATGGCAGAGTTTTTAGCCGCTAGTGATAATCCACGTCGAGCCTTTCAACAACTGTTTAGTGACGCAATTGCGCGTTGGTTGAGTGGTGAACACGATGCCGAATACACCGAAACATGGCCGCAATTTTGCCAACGCTGTCGTGCCGCTTTAGCGCAAGTTATCGCCGAAGCAGGCACAGCACGTGATATTTGGGTGTTTACCTCAGGTGGCACTATTAGCGCGATTCTTCAGGACATATTAGGTATTGGCAACGCTAACATTTTTGAGTTGAATTGGACGTTGGTGAATAGCGGTGTCACCAAAATTTTGTTTAGTGGCCAGCGTTTAAGTACCAGTTATATCAACAGTCAGGCGCATTTAGAACACTTACATCGCGCTGAACTTATTACTTATCGTTAAACAGGACAGACTGATGAAAAAACCGAATACCTTTGATTTAACAGGAAAAGTGGCCTTAGTCACAGGCGCAAGTCGAGGCATTGGTGAAGCCATTGCCCAACTGTTAGCAGAACATGGCGCCCACGTCATTGTTTCTAGCCGCAAAATAGACGGCTGCCAGTTAGTGGTTGATGGCATTTTGGCCGAAGGCGGTTCTGCCGAAGCCATGCCGTGCCATATTGGTGAAATGGCGCAAATAGAAAGCATTTTTACTGCCATTGAAGCCAAACATGGTTGCTTAGATATTCTGGTGAATAATGCAGCAACCAATCCGCATTTTGGTTCGATTGTCGATACTGATATGGGCGCGTTCCAAAAAACAGTCGATGTCAATATTCGCGGTTATTTCTTTATGTCATCGTTAGGCGCGAAGTTAATGGCTAAACACAGTGGCGGTGCTATCGTCAATGTCGCTTCGGTCAACGGTGTTATTCCGGGTTTATTTCAAGGAATCTATTCCATTACCAAAGCCTCCGTTATTTCTATGACGCATGCCTTTGCCAAAGAATGCGCGCCGATGAATGTGCGCGTCAATGCCTTATTGCCAGGGTTTACCGACACCAAATTTGCCTCCGCATTAACCAAAAATGTGCAAATTATGGAGCAGGTATTAAATCATGTACCAATGCGTCGGATTGCCCAACCCGAAGAAATGGCAGGGGCGGTGTTGTATTTAGTGTCACCTGCGGCCAGTTATACGACGGGTGTGTGTTTGAATGTTGATGGTGGGTATTTGTTGGGGTGATAATGGTTGCTAAGGACTACTCCCTTCGACTCCGCTCAGGGAACATTTTTACGTTGGCTGAGCGGAGTCGAAGCCCTTTCCAATCAATATAAAGAATGATTTTATACGCGCATGGAAGACATTCTCCAACAACGTAATCCCACTTTATCAGGCTTATAATATTCCTCCTCCTTAATTAAGGGGGGAGGTTAGGAGGGGGTATGCCCTATATCAACGCCAACGGTGCAGCTATTTATTACGAAGAACACGGCAGTGGTGCCGAAACCATTGTTTTTGCTCATGGTTTATTGTGGAGCGGCCAAATGTACGAAGCGCAAGTGGCCGCGCTCAAAGACCATTATCGCTGTATAACCTTTGATTTTCGCGCACAGGGTAAGTCGCAAGCGACAGCAACGGGTTACGATATGGACACCCTCGCCCAAGATGCATTGGCGTTAATTCAACAATTAGTCGGTAAACCTGTGCATTTTGTTGGCTTGTCGATGGGTGGATTTGTCGGTATGCGTTTAGCGATTCATCATCGTCAATGGTTATTATCCTTGAGTTTATTAGAAACGTCCTCCGACCCCGAACCGAAAGAAAATCTACTGAAATACAAAATCCTACCCAAAATCGCGCGTATTTTTGGTATGTCTGTGGTTGCGCCCCAAGCCATGAACATTATGTTCGGTAAAACCTTTTTAACTGACCCTGCACGCCAACAGCAACGCGCGGAAATGCGTCGTCGTTTATTGCAAAATGACAAAGTGAATATCGGCAAAGCCATTGCAGGCGTGTTTGCGCGCCAAGGTGTTTATCAACAACTCCCTTCCATTAGTACCCCGACGTTAATTGTGGTGGGCGATGAAGATATTGCCACTATTCCAGCTAAATCTCGGCGGATGCACACCGCTATTAAGGGCAGTCAATTAGTGGTGATTGCTCATGCTGGCCATACCTCAACCATCGAAACGCCCGACGCGGTCACGCAGGCCTTAACCGAGTTTTTTCATCATTTGCCGATTCAGGCTAAAGCCTGACATACAGATTTAGGAGGATTTTTAATATGAAAGCTGTTTTATGCAAAACGCATGGTTTACCCGATACTTTAGTCGTCGAAGATATCCCGTCGCCCAAAGCGGGCGCAAAGCAAGTCGTTATCACCGTTAAAGCCTGTGGGGTGAATTTTCCTGATGCGCTGATTATTCAAAATAAATATCAATTTAAGCCCGATTTGCCTTTTTCACCGGGTGGCGAAGTGGCAGGTATCATTAAAGAAGTGGGCGAGGGTGTTCATCATTTGAATGTTGGGGATACCGTCATTGCCATGACTGGCTGGGGTGGTTTTGCCGAGGAAGTCTTAACCGATGCCTCGCGGGTTTTTCCTGTACCGCCGATTTTTGACTTTAAAACCGCCGCGACTTTTGCCTATGCCTTCGGCACGTCTTATCACGCCTTAAAAGACCGCGCACAATTAAAAGAAGGCGAAACAGTTTTAGTATTGGGCGCATCGGGTGGAGTAGGATTAGCTGCCGTACAATTAGCCAAATTGATGGGCGCAAAAGTCATTGCGGCGGCTTCGACCGAAGCAAAACTGGCTATTTGTAGTCAATTCGGTGCGGATGCGGTGGTGAACTATGCGGAAGAAAATTGGCGCGAACAAGTCAAAACCCTGACAGACGGTAAAGGTGTGGATGTGGTTTATGATGCTGTTGGTGGTCATTATGCCGAGCCAGCATTACGGTCGATGGCATGGTGTGGCCGTTATTTAGTCGTTGGTTTTGCCGCAGGCGATATTCCAAAAATCCCGTTAAATTTACCGTTACTCAAAGGTTGTGCGGTGGTTGGTGTGTTTTGGGGTGAATTTGCTACACGGCAGAAAAAAGACAATCAAGCCAATATGATGCAGTTATTTGGCTGGTTGATGCAGGGCAAACTTAAACCGCACATTTCGGCAGAATATCCGCTTGAGCAAGCCGCGCAAGCGTTGAATGATTTGTTGGAACGTCGAGCAACGGGGAAAGTAGTGTTGGTGGTGGATTAGCATGAAAAATCCCCTCCCCCTTGTCAGGTGGAGGAGTTAAAGTCTACGCCAACAAATAACCCCGCAAATTATGCCCCCATATTAAAAACCCTCATAAATCCATAGTAAGGTATTGCTAGGTTTGCACGCATCTTCCACATACAATAAAACAGATGCTGACAAGTACAAAGACAGTTAGTTTTGTCTATGACAAACTGCCATTAGTCTCAGTTTCCCCCGTATTTATTTATAATGATAAGATTAAGACTTGACTGTAACTCGAGGTAGAGTAGAAAGGAGAGAAAGTCTGTATCACAATGGCAACCCCGTATTCTAGGCAGTGATAACCAGTATTTAACAAAAAGGTGGTAGCATTTTGCGCTATCGACACGTTTTCTTCGCTATGGACGAACATTTATCACAATTATGCACATAAATAATAAAATAACGACCATCGAGCATGAGCTGGTACTTTTAGCTCAGCATCCCTTAGTGGGTAATGTTTTATTGGCAATGACTTATTTTTTGGCAGGCAAGCTCGGTATAGCCATTGGCACGCCGTTGGGGTTTGTGTCGCCGATTTGGCCAGCAGCGGGTTTGGCCTTAGGATGGATATTACTGTATGGCCAACGGCTACTATTGGGGGTATTCATTGGTTCATTGATGATCAATCTTGATATTGCGCTGCGTGCGACAGGATTAAGTTTGTTTGAACTTGATTGGACAAAACCCATTTTGATTGGCATGGGAGCAGCAGCAGAGGCATTTGCTGGCTTATGGTTGATTCGGCGTTATGCAGGCTTTACCTTGGCATTTGAAGAGCCTGAAGTAGTGGTTAAAACCTTAGTCTTAGGTGGTATTGTTGCCACCTTAGTCAATGCCACATGGAGTGTGCTGATTTTGAACTGGGGCGAAGGTATTTCAACGGGGCGTTGGCTGCAAAACTGGTTTATTTGGTGGACGGGTGACAGCATTGGTGTTTGGATTTTTACACCATTGATGTTGATTTGGAATCCGCAAAGTCCCTTTTATGATCGTGCGCGAGCAATTGTCGTCACCATTGTGCTGTTGGTGTCGTTTGCAGTTACCCTGTCGGGCTTTATGATTGTATCGCAACTAGAGCGACGTGACCGTGTCGGACAATTTAATGTCAGTGCCGAGTTGGTGAGCAGTCAAATCCAACGCCGACTGACGGAATATGAAGAGTTTTCGCAGTTACTGCGCACCTTTTTTGATAGTAGCAGTGATGTTACGCGCGCTGATTTTAGAAATATGGTCTATAAATGGGAGGCGGCTCATCCCGAAATAAGCGGAGTACAGTGGGTTCCTTTAGTCAAAGGCCAGCAGCGTCAAGCGTGGGAACAACAACTCACGATAGATACAGGTATGGATAAACCTGTAGTCATACAACAGCAAGGTTTGGACGGCCAGTTGAGCGTTGCCAGCGAGCGGTTGGAATATCTACCCTTAGCAGCGTACATTGAGCCGTCAGCCATTAACCGTCGTGTTGTGGTCGTCGATATTTTGAGTTCGGAAGCGCATACACGTATGTTGCAGTCCATTGTCAGTTCGGGTAAAACCACGCTATTGCACTCGCCAGTCACTACCCCATCACACTTTTCGTTGTTGTACACGCCGATTTATCAACAACCAGCAGCCAATCCAGCCTTGTGGCAAAATCTCCAAGGTTTTATTGTGTTGACGATTGATGTGAATAAAGTCATGGCGACGATGGCTGAGCAAACAAAACGGGTAGGGCAAACCCTGTTAATTCAAGACCCAGTCACAGGTAAAATTTTATATGGTCAGTCACCTTCCGTATCTCTAACCCACGCAGTCACCAAACTCAACCTTAATTATAAAAGCAGTCTACAGATTGGTGACAAAGTATGGCAGTTAGAAGTGTGGCCCACCGCTACACATTTGGTGGACTATGAATCATGGTTAACGTGGATGGTATTGATTATTGGCTTGCTAGGTTCAGGCGTTGCCGTCAGTTCAGTATTGATTAACTCAGGTCGTCGTCAATATTTAGAACGGGCGATTGCCATGCACACGGGCGAGTTGCAAGAACGCAATAGTCAATTGGCGGCAGCGCATCAAGAAGCGGTACGCGCCAATGCCGCAAAAGGCCAGTTTTTGGCCAATATGAGCCATGAAATTCGCACACCCATGAATGCCATTATTGGCTTTTCGCATTTGTTACTCGACACGCAATTACAACCGCAATCACGCGAATATTTGGAAAAAATAGATAACGCCTCGCGCTCGTTATTAAGCATTATTAATGAGATTTTAGATTTTTCGAAAATTGAAGCAGGGCGGATGGATATCGAACAATATCCCTTTCACCTTGATGCCTTATTGCAACAAGTCACGCAGCAATTGATGTTGACGGTTGCCGAAAAAAGACTGGAGTTGGTGTTAGATATTCCTGCCGATTTACCCAAGCAATTATTAGGCGACTCCTTACGACTAGGGCAAGTATTACTGAATTTATGCAGTAATGCCGTCAAGTTTACCGAGCACGGCTCGGTGATTATTCGCATTGAAGTGCAGTCACAGTCCCAAGCCAGTGTTAATTTAGCGTTTAGCGTCATCGACACGGGTATTGGCATCGAAGAAAAGCAGCTCGCGCAATTGTTTCAAGCGTTTTCCCAAGCCGATGGTTCTATTACCCGACGTTATGGCGGTACAGGCTTGGGTTTAGTGGTCAGCCAAAGCTTAGTGGAGTTAATGGGCGGCACCATTACCGTCGACAGTACCGCAGGTGTTGGCAGTTGTTTTCGTTTTAGTTTGAACTTTCAACGTGACCCTAATAGCGCGCCTAGCTATCTGCCTGCATTATTACGGCCATTAAAAGCCCTCGTCATTGATGACTCTGAACCGTATCGGCAAGTGATGGTGGCGATGCTCAGTCATTTCTTGTGCCAGCCCCAAGCGGTGGCGACGGTGGAAGCAGGGCTACAGTTGCTGAAAGATGCCGATGCCGATGCGCCTTTTGACTTTGTTTTACTTGATTGGAAAATGCCTGATTGTGACGGTTTAGAAGGGGCAAGACGGATTTATGGTGCCAACCTCGTGCATATTCCCCCGCTATTTTTGGTGACGGGTTATGGTTATGCGCCGATTCAACAAATGCGTGAAGGCGCGTTATTTGCTGCCCATTTACATAAGCCGATGACCCCGTCCATGCTGTTGGATACCATTATTAGTTTCTTTTATGATGAAGATTCGAACATGAATGTTGCCACTAAAACCCGTTCGATGGTGCGTTTTGCCTCGGCGCGCATTTTAGTGGTGGAAGATAACGTCGTCAATCAACGACTACTCACCGAAATGTTAAGGCGTTTAGGCTTGACGGCGGATGTTGCCACCAATGGTAACAAAGCCTTAGAGCGTATCAATGCCGCCGACGAACCCTATCAATTGATTTTGATGGATTTACAAATGCCCGTCATGGATGGTTATGAAACGACAACGCGTATTCGAGAGCGTTTTGACAGTACGGTATTGCCGATTATTGCCATGACTGCTTATGCCATTCCTTCGGAGCGTCAACGCTGTTTTGACGTGGGCATGAATGCTCATATCGCCAAGCCGATAGATTTTGTGCTGTTCGAAAAAACCTTAGCTCAGTATTTACCCACTGACGACACCCTTACGCCACCACCAGCAACCATCTCCGCTGAACAATCAACGATTAACGTTGAAGAAGTACAGCATGGCTTGCTGACGTTACGGAGTTTATTATTTCGTAAAAGTTTGGCCGCACGCGCGACTTTTAGCCAGCTTCAGCCGTTGTTAGCAGTACAATATCCCGAAAAAACCGAAGAAATTGCTAGCGCATTAGCGCGTTTAGACTTTAAACGTGCGCAAGAATGCTTGACTGAGCTGACCATAGTCATGGGGATTCATCATGATTGATTTAAACATGCCGTCAACACGGCAAACAGTGCTAGTGGTGGACGATAACTTAATGAATATCGAAGTCATTCATGAAATGTTATCAGCGCAATATGAAGTGTTGTTTGCCACGGGTGGTGTGGAGGCTATTGAATTGGCGGTGGTGACACGCCCCGATTTGATTTTGCTGGATGTGCTCATGCCCGGCTTAAATGGTTATGAGGTTTGTCGTCATTTGAAGTCGAATATCATCACTCAACATATTCCCATTGTTTTTATTACCGCCGTTGGCCAAACCGAAAGTGAAGAAAAAGGCTTAAAACTGGGGGCGATTGATTATATTGCCAAGCCTTTTAGCCCAGCGGTGTTAAAAGCACGTATTGCTAATCACTTAGAGTTGAAGCGTTATCGTGATTTGTTGTCTGATTTGGCGTGGATTGATGGTTTAACGGCGGTACGTAATCGTCGCCAATTTGATGATTTTATTGAACGCGACTTACGGACAGCCATACGAACCGATAGGCCGTTGTCGTTGATTATGTTAGATATTGATTATTTCAAACGCTTTAATGACCAGTACGGCCATTTAGCAGGTGATGACTGTTTGAAAATCGTGGCGCGAGAGTTGGGCAAGTCTTTATGTCGCTCCGCTGATATGTTATTTCGCTATGGTGGCGAGGAATTTGCCTGTTTATTACCCGAAACCGATGCCGCTGGTGCCATGGCGGTGGCTAATCGTATGCTAGAGTTTGTGCGCGCATTACGGATAGAACATACCAGCTCCGATAAAAAAATGGTCACCTTGAGTATTGGCGTTTGCACGTTAATTCCACAACAACACAGCTATGCCGAGGAGTTAATCGCCTTAGCCGATAAAGCCTTATATCGCGCCAAAGATTTGGGGCGTAATCGTATTGAGTTTGCCGATGATTAAGCAGAAACAGCAACACCACTATAATGACCATGGTTTAACTTATAACTTTTTACGATAAGCCGTCGGTGTTTCCCCCAACCAACGCTTAAAGGCACGAGTAAAATTAGCCATATCGGAATAGCCTAAATAGTCAGCAATATCATCCAAACTGCGTTTTTTATCGGCCAATAAATCTATCGCTTTTTGTTTGCGTGAATCATCAACCAAATCACTATAAGTGACGTTATGTTTGGCCAACTGACGTTTCAATGTGCGCTCGGACATATGTAAGCGACTAGCAACGTGTTCCAACGAGGCAAAGCTCGAATGCTCATCAAACATTAAGGCTTTCACTTGTGCCACAAACGGTTGCACTAAACCAAAACGCTCTAAGCCTTGTTCACATTGAGCCAATGCAAGTTGACTAGCAATAGGATTGGCCATCACCAACGGTAAATCTAAATAAGCTTTACTAAAAATAATACGGTTATAGGCTTGTTCTACACACACTTCACTCGGTAAAAAAGGCAAAATTGGCAGTAAATAGCTGGGAGCAGGAAAGTCTATTTCCACACGTCCAGACAACGACCGTCCCGTTGCCACATGACCCATGTGCACAAAACCAAATATCACTGCCATTATTGCCGTATCACGTAACGGTTGTAAGTCGGTATTAACATCTTAGGACTTACGCACTACCTCTAACTATTTTTTTACTGATAATAGTCATGAGAAAGCCATCACGAGATCAGGTTTTTTCAACTGTTTTCGCATATAAGCGTCTAACAAACCTTGTTTGAGTTGATAAATAGTGGATTTTAATTTAACCGCCAACGCCTTGAGTCGATGCCATACCAACAAACAACAGGCAATATGATTTCGCTGAGTCTGCGCTTTTCGGCACTGGCAGCGTTCCAGTCCTGTCGTCTGCTTTAATTCACGATGACACTGTTCAATACGCCAACGTATGGCGCAAATGACTTCAATTTCATCCAAGGTATGAGCCTGTGGTGCATTCGTGACAATATAGTCTGTACGTTCGGTAGAGAACGGTAACCGATAGAGTTGTAATGAATGCCCTTTAGGGAAGTTGCGCAAGTGGACTCTTCGTC